>NZ_BAAAKJ010000066.1:9481-13044 GCF_039527695.1 Kitasatospora putterlickiae | reverse complement strand
GCCGACGATCTCCACGGTCGGCTCGGAGGCCAGCAGGGCGACCAGCCCGGCGCGCATCACGGTGTGGTCGTCGACCACGACGACGCGGACCTTTCGTGTCCCGGGTCCCATGGCGTCACCCCTGTCCGTGGGCCGGGACGGCGGCGAGCACCCGGGTGCCGTCGCCGGGCGAACTGGTCACGGTGAGCTCGCCACCGAGTTCGGCGAGCCGCCGGCGCATGCCGTTGAGCCCGAAGCCGCGCGAGTCCCGCACCACGAACCCCTGCCCGTCGTCGGTGATCTCCAGCTCGATGCCGTACGGGACCGGCCCGAGGACGACGGACACCTGGGAGGCGGCCGCGTGCTTGCGGATGTTGGCCAGCGACTCCTGGGTGCAGCGCAGCAGCGCGATCCGGGTCGGCCCGTCGCACGCGACCTCCGCCAGCTCCGCCGCCACGGGGAGCCCGGTGTCCTCGGTGAACCGTTCCAGGGCCCGGCGCAGGGTCCCGGCGATCGAGCCGGGGGCGAGCCCGGACTGCGGGGCCGAACCCACCAGCACGCGCGCCTCGGCGAGGTTCTCCCTGGCGGTCCGCTCGATCGAGAGCACCTGCTGGGCGGCCCGGCCCGGATCGGCGGCGAGACTGGACCCGGCCGCCTCCGCCAGCACGATGATCGAGGCGAAGCCCTGCGCGAGGGTGTCGTGGATCTCCCGGGCGAGCCGCTCGCGCTCCTCGGTGGCCCCCTGCAGCCGGTGCGCCTCGGCCAGGCGCAGCCGGGCGGCCTCCAGCTCCGCGCCCAGCCGGCCGGCGCGCTCGTCGCTCTGCTCGACGATCCGCACCACCCCGAGCCCGACGAGCACGCCCGCCAGCCAGCCGATCAGGGTGAAGACCACGTTGCCCGTCGCGAACTCCTGGGCGTCCCAGGCCTGGTGACGGACGATGCCGGTCACGGTGGCCGCCGCACCGGCGGCGCTCAGCGCGATCGCCCGGCGCGGGCTCCCGGCGAGCAGCCAGAACTGCGGGAGGGAGACGATGAACAGCGCCGCGCCGTCGCCCCGGACGAGCGCCAGGGCCCCCATGCCGAGGACGAGCGCGCCCAGGAAGGCGCGCGGCCGCAGCACCGGACGGCCGGGGCCGGCCGCGACGCCCGCGTAGCAGAGGGCCAGCGCCGCCGACAGCCCGATCGACCAGTAGGTGGTGGCGCCGTCGTCGCCGAGCACGGAGACGACCGGGGGAAGGACCCCCAGGACCACCCACACCACCACGTACCAGCGGCGGAGCGACCGTAACCGGAACCGGTCCTCGGACTGCGGAGGTCGAGTCATGACGATCAGCCTACGATCGCCTGCCGGGAGCGCGGCCCGGAGCGGGGGCGAGGCCGCGGGCGGGGGCGCCGCGGCGGCCACCAGGCGGTGTCGCGGAGCAGCAGCAGGGCGGAGGGCAGCACCATGAGCCGGACCACCACGGCGTCCAGCAGCACGGCCACGGCCAGGCAGAAGCCCATCTGCTTCATCTCGGTGAGGTGCAGGGCGACGAAGGCCCCGAACACCGTCACCATCACGACCGCCGCGCTGGTGACCACCCTGGCCGAACGGCCGATCCCGGCGAGGACCGCCTCGCGGGCCGGCATCCCGGCGCGGACGAACTCCTGGATCCGGCTGACCACGAACACCTGGTAGTCCATCGACAGGCCGAACAGGATCACGAAGAGGAACAGCGGCACCCGGGAGGCGATCGCGCCGAGCGAGTCGAAGGCGAGCAGGCCCTCGGCCCAGGTCCCCTGGAAGACCGCGACCAGCAGGCCCAGGGAGGCGGCGGCGGACAGCAGGTTGAGGACGACGCCGAGCAGCCCGAGGACCGGCGAGCGGAACGCCCAGAGGGTCATCAGGAAGGTGGCCAGCAGCAGGAGGCCGATCACCAGGGGCAGCGTCTCGCGCTCGTGCGCCACGTAGTCGCGGCCCCGGGCCACGTCGCCGCTCACCGCGCTCTCCGTCCCGGCCAACGAGCCGACGGTGGCGGGCAGGTGGGTCCGCCGGAGGTGGTCGAGGGAGGCGATCGCCTGGGAGGAGGAGGCGGGGAAGGGAACGGCCAGCTCCAGCACGGTGATCCAGCCGTCGGCGGAGCTTCGCAGCGCCGGTTCGGTGGTGGCGGCTCCGGCGAACAGCGGGTCGGCCTGGGCGCGCCGGCCGAGGTCGGTCAGCGCCCGCTTCACCTCCGCCGCTCGGGCGGGGGCGGCGCGGGTGACGACCTCGTGCCGGGTCAGGAGCTCGGGGAAGGCGTGGGTGAGGCGGTCGTGGACCCGCATCGCGGGGATGTCGCGGGAGAAGGTGTCCTTGCCGGGGTCGACGAGCCGCAGGCCGAGGGCGGGCGCGGCCAGGCCGAGCATGAGGAGGACCGAGAGGCAGAGGGTGAGCGCGGGGTGCCGCTGCGCGGGCCGCAGCAGGGCGCCGACGATGCGGCCGGGACCGTCCGCCGGGCGCTTGGCCCGGCCCTTGCTCCTACGCTCGGCGCGGCGTTCGGCCCGGCGGCCGATCGTCACCAACAGGGCGGGCAGCACGGTGAGCGAACTCGCCACGGCGACCGCCACCACCAGGATGGTGCCCGTCGCCAGCGAGGAGAAGATGACGTCGGAGGCCAGGTAGAGGGTGGCGGTGGAGACGATCACCGCGAGACCGGAGACGACGACGGCCCGTCCCGCTGTGGCGGCCGCCAGCTCCACCAGGGCCTCCGGCGCGAGCCGCCCGCCGCCGCGGGCCCGCTCCTCGCGTTCGCGCTCCAGGTGGAAGAGGGTGTAGTCGACGCCCACGGCCAGTCCGATGAGCAGGATCATGTTGGTCCCGACCCCGGCGTCGGGGACCAGGTGCGAGACCAGCATGGACAGGCCCAGAGCGGCGGCGATGGAGGAGAGCGCCAGCAGCAGCGGCACGCAGGCCATCACGATCGAGCCGAAGACGAGCAGCAGGGTCACCAGCGTCACCGGGAGGGTGAGGCGCTCGGAGAGCGCGAGGTCCGCGCCGCGCTGCTCGTTGACGCCCTTGCTGATCGAGGGCGAGCCGGTCTCCTCGATGATCAGCCCGGGGTGCGCGGCCTGCGCCTGCGCGGTCTGGTCGAGGAGGGGGACGACGTTCTTCTTGCCTTCGAGCTCGGGGCCCTTCAGGACCACGGAGACCCGGAGGGCCTCGCCGTCCTTCGACCGGACGGGCTCGGCGACCTCGGCCACCCCGGGCAGTGCGCGCATGCGGGTGGTGACGTCCTGGGCCGCGGCGGTCGCGGCGGTCACGTCCAGCCGCCCGGAAGCGGGGCGGATGAGGACGTGTTCGACCGGCTTTCGCTCCAGGCCTCCTTGGGCGGCCATCGCCTCGGCCCGCCCGGCCTCGCCGACCCGGTAGTCCTCGCTGGTGGCCTCGTTGGTGCCGACGGCGATACCGGCGCCGAGGCAGAGGACGACGAAGGCGAACCAGCCCGCGATGGCGATCCGGGCGTGCCGGGCGCTCCAACGGGCCATCCGCACGGGGAGTTGACTCATACCGCCGATCCTCCGCAACCGGCCCCGGCCGACGACACGCCCGCCCGGTGGAACCTGGC
>NZ_BAAAKJ010000066.1:1593-9449 GCF_039527695.1 Kitasatospora putterlickiae | reverse complement strand
CCCTACTTCCTGCGCCGGGTGAACGGTCAGCTGTGGCGGGTGCGCCAGTAGTGGTGGAGGGCGCGGGCGAGGGCGGAGTTGGTGAAGAGGGTCGCCGCGCAGAGGAGCAGGAGGAAGAGGAGGTTCGCCGCACCCGGGGTGTGGGGGCGGACCAGGCGGGTGGTGAGGGCGGCCATCGTCGTGCCGGCCGCCACGGAGGCGGCCGAGGTGGCGAAGAGGAGCGACCTCGGCGGTCGGGGGCGGTTCACCGGGTGGGCGGGGTGAGGGAGACGTACTCGGGGCGGGTCGTCCACTCGATGCCGCCGCCGACCGGGCGGAGGTAGAGGCGTCCGCCGATGGTGTCCATGTAGATGCCGGTCCGGTGGGTCCGGCGGTCGTGGACGAGTTGGCCGGGGACGGGGGTGGGGGTGGGGTGCTTGGGCATGCGGTGCGGTCTTTCGGGGTGCGGGAGGGGGGCTTGGGGGTTCAGGGACGGTTGAGTCGAACGGTCACCAACCGTCCGGTCGCGGCGACGACTTGGGCTTCGATGGGGATGCCGTCGGGGGTGTTGAGGGTGAGGGAGAGGCCGGATGCGGGATGCCAGGGCTGCTGTTCGGCTTCGCGGCGACGGGCGCGGACGCCGTCGCGGATCACTTCGGTGAGCTTGCGGACCAGGAAGGTGGGGGCCGCGCCGAGGTCGATGAGAACGATGCCGGTGACGGAGGCGCAGTTCCAGTCGATACCCGTGGAGGGAAGGGTGGCATCGGCGGCCGCGAGAGTGGCCCTGAGGTCGTCGAGGGCGTCGGCGGCGTCACGGCGGTCGTCGGCGGTGATCTTTCTGAGCATGGAGGGCATGGGGCGGCTCCGGATTCCGGGGGGGCGCATTTCGCGATTCCTCCTCCAGGATCGGACAGGGAGACTACGCTGAGAAGCCGATCGATCACAGCAAGTTGATTGTGGAGGCGGAGTGCCCATGGCAATCCCGAATCAGCTGCCGCCCGGCAAGACCCCGAGGGAGTACTACGGCAGTGAGCTGCGGCGCCTCAGAGAAGCCGCAATGCCGAAGATGTCGCAGGACAGGCTTGGCGCACTGACGTTCGTGTCCGGCTCGTACATTGGGCAGTTGGAGAACGCTCAGCGGGCTCCGCAGCTGGATCTCTCGATTCGGATCGACGTGGCCCTCGACACGGATGGGGCGCTCGAACGCCTTCATGAGTTGTTGGAGTATTCGCGCTTCGCGGACTACTTCCAGGAAGCTGTCGAGCACGAGAGCCGTGCCACGTCGATCTGCGAGTTCGCCGGGCACGTGGTGCCAGGCCTATTGCAGACAGCGGACTACGCAAAGGCCCTCTCGCTTGGTGGTCAGCCGCTGCTCGCGGATGACGAGTTGGCCGACCTGGTTGCCGCGAGATTGGAGCGACAGCGGCTGGTCAACGACCCAACAGGACCAGAGTTGTGGTTCATCTTGGACGAGTCGGTGCTTCGCCGACCAGTCGGCGGGCATGGGGTGATGGCGAACCAACTGCGCCACATCGCATCGCTGATGACGAGGCGGCGCCTGATCGTCCAGGTCGTCACCTTCGAAGCCGGGCCACACGCGCTCCTCGGGGGCATGTTGGCACTGATGACCTTCGCGGATGCGCCTCCCCTGGTCTATCAGGAAGGTAGGTTTGCTGGTCAGTTGATCGATGACAATCACTTGGTCGCCAAATGCCAGCGGGCATACGATCTCGTACGGGCTGCCGCATTGTCGCCGGAGGCGTCCCTGGACCTGATCCTCTCGGCGGCGGAGGACTACGAGAATGCGAAGCAGCAGTGATCGCCCCGCCCGATGGCGGAAGAGCAGCTACAGCAATGCAGAGGGTGGCTCCTGCGTAGAGATCGACGACGCCAACCCCGGCCGCGTCAGGGACTCCAAAGACCCCAACGGGCCAGCGCTCGCCTTCACCCCCAGTGCCTGGAACACCTTCGTCACCGCCGTACGGACAGGTGAGTTCGGCAACGTCTGACACTCGCAGCCAAGGAGCCCACGGATGGACAGCCCGAGCACCCCGCGATGGAGGAAGAGCAGCCACAGCAACGGCGACGGCGGCTCCTGCGTAGAGGTCGACGACGCCAACCCCGGGCACGTCAGGGACTCCAAGGACCCCAACGGGCCATCACTTGCCTTCGCCCCCTCCGCCTGGAATGCCTTCGTGAGCGCCGTGCGGGATGGGGAGTTCAGCGGCATCTGATGCGGCCGCACGAGCAATCCTTGATCGACCAGCTCACCTACATCTTCTTTGCTTGCCTCGTCGGTTTCGCCGACGAGGCAAGCATCGAAACCCCTGGACGGTGAACTCGCGTCATCTCCACGACGCGTTGCCAACATCTGAGTTGTAGGCAGTCCCGGGAGGTACCCCGTTCCTCCCGGGACTGCCGTTCCAGAGCGGCTACTTGCGCCAGAAGAGGTGGTGGGTGACGCCGCTCGCGCTGGGGACGACATCGACGTGGAAGCGGTCGCGCAGGTCGTCCGGGGAGTCCCACAGTTTCAGGCCGGAGCCGAGCTTCACCGGGGAGACCGCGATGTGCAGGGTGTCCACGAGGTCGGCGTCGAGGAACTCGCGGATGGTGGTCACCCCTCCGCCCAGGCGGACGTCCTTGCCCTGGGCGGCCTCCTTCGCCTGGGCGAGGACCGTGGCCGGGGCGCCGTCGACGAAGTGGAAGGTGGTGTCGGAGAGGGTGATCGACGGCCGCTGGTGGTGGGTCAGGACGAAGACCGGGGTGCGGAACGGGGGCCTTTCGCCCCACCAGCCCTGCCACGCGTGGTCCTGCCAGGGTCCGCGCTGGGGGCCGAACTTGTTGCGGCCCATGATCTCGGCGCCGATGTTCCTCGGGTAGTCGCGGGTGAGGTAGTCGTCCAGGCCCCGGCTGCCGCCCGGGTCGGTCCGCATCGGCCAGCTGGCCGTGGCGCCGGCCCAGGAGAACAGGCGCTCGGCGTGGTCGAGGCCGAAGGGGCGTTCCAGGGTCTGGTCCTCACTGGCGCCGGCGGCGATGCCGTCGGCCGAGACGTTGAAGTTCTGGACCCTCAGGAGTTGGGTCATGCGTTCCTCCGGTCTGCGGCGCCCGTCTCAAGGCGGCGGGCGTGTTCGGTGAGGTGGCGGCGTTCCGGGGCGCTGGTCGCGCGGCGGGCGGCTTCGCGGTAGAGGCTCGGCGCCGTCGGGTCGCCGAGGAGTTCCAGGAAGTGGGCGCGGGTGGCGAACAGCCGGTGGTGGCGGGCGAAGCGCTTGTCCGCCTCCAGCGGGGCGAGCGCCGCGAGGCCGGCCCCCGGGCCCTCGACCATGGCCAGCGCCACCGCCCGGTTGAGGGTGATGAACGGGTTCTCGCCGAACCCGATCAGCAGGTCGTACAGCGCCAGGATCTGCGGCCAGTCCGTCGACTTCGCGTCCGGCGCCTCGTCGTGCACCGCCGCGATCGCCGCCTGGACCTGGTACGGCCCCACCTGGCCGCGCGGGAGCGTGCGGCTGATCAGCTCGACGCCCTCCTCGACGAGGGCCGCGTCCCACAGCGAGCGGTCCTGCTCCGCCAGCGTCACCAGTTCGCCGCCCGCCCCCGTTCGAGCCGGACGGCGTGCGTCGGTGAGCAGCATCAGGGCGAGCAGTCCGGCCGTCTCGGCGTCGTCCGGGGCGAGCCGCAGCAGCAGGCGGGCCAGGCGGATCGCCTCGCCGGACAGCTCGGGCGCGGTGAGGTCGTCGCCGTTGCTCGCCGTGTAGCCCTCGTTGAAGATCAGGTAGATCACCTGGCGGACGTCGGCGAGCCGTTCCGGGAGCCGCCGGTCGGGCAGCCCGGCGGCCCGGACGGTCTGCTTCGCCCGGCTGATCCGCTGCGCCATCGTCGCCTCCGGCACCAGGAACGCCGCCGCGATCTGCGCCGTCGTCAGACCGCCGACGGCGCGCAGGGTCAGCGCGATCCGGCTGGGCGCCGACAGCTCCGGGTGGCAGCAGAGGAACAGCAGGTGCAGCGAGTCGTCCCGGCCGGACGCGGGCGCCGCGTCCGGCGGCGGGCTGAGCAGCGCCGACTGCGGGGTGGCGAGGGCCAGCGCGTCCTCGCGGCGCCGCCGGGCCACCTCGCTGCGCACCGCGTCGGTCAGCCGCCGCCCGGCGACCGTCACCAGCCAGCCGCGCGGGTTCTCCGGCACCCCCTCGGCCGGCCACTGGGTGGCGGCGGCCAGCAGCGCCTCCTGCACGGCGTCCTCGCACTCGTCGAAGCACCCCCGCCCGTACCGGCGCACCAACGCCCCGAGGGCCTGCGGCGCGAGGTCGCGCAGCAGGCCCTCCACGGCGCCGGGTCCCGGCTGCCCGCCGCCGCTCACACGCCCGCCGCGTCGGCGGCCGGGGACTCGTGCAGGATCGGCCACAGCTCCACCGGCTCGACGTCCGCGAACGGCATGTCGGCGGCGATCTCCTGGGCGCGCTCCAGGCTCTCGCAGTCCAGCAGGTAGAAGCTGGCCAGGTACTCCTTGGTCTCCAGGTACGGCCCGTCGGTGACCGCCGGGAGCCCGTCCGCGCGCCGCACCAGCTGGGCGGCGGCGGCGTCGGCGAGGCCGTAGGCGCCGAACAGCTCGCCGGTCTCGCGGTACTTGGCGTTGAACGCCTCCTGCCTGGCGATCGCGGCCGGCCATTCCTCGGCCGGGAACGAGTCCCACTTGGCCTGGTTGCCGTAGATCATCGCGACGTACTTCATCTCGGGTGTCCTCCCGTCCCGCGCGCCCTGTCCGGCGCGCTCTCACCCCTTGGTCGGAGCGGGGCCGGGGGCCTCGACATCCGCCGGAAAGATTTTTTCGACATCTTTCCGCACGGTGGTGGCGGGGGCGGGGAGGAGGGGCCCGCGCGGCCGGACGGCGGTCAGGACTCCTGGCGCAGGCGTCGGCGGTAGTTGCGCATGGACACCTGGGAGCCGCAGCCGGGGCTGCAGTACAGCCCTCCCCCGTTGCGGGTGCGGTCGAGGAAGCCGAAGTGGCACGGGGGGTTCCGGCACGCCTTGACGCGCCCCCAGTCGCCGCTCCCGGCGAAGGTCGTCACCGCGGCCAGGACGGTTCCGAAGACCCGTTCCACCCCCGTCTGCGGCGACGCCAGTTCCACGCCGCCGGCCGTGACCACCGTCGCCAGCGGGTAGAGCGAACCCGCACGGCGCAGGTGCCGCTCGGCGTGGCGCAGCGGCTCGCCGAGGCTCTCCTCGTCGCCCGAGTGCGCGAGCAGCACGGTCACCAGGGCGTCGCGCAGCTCGCGCGCGGCGGCGGCGTCGGCGTCGGTCGCCACGGTCTCGCCGTCGAACCCGCCGAACCCGCCGAACCCGCCGAACTCCGCCAGCCAGTCCGCGAACGAGTCGCCGTCCTCGAACAGCTCCCGCCGACCGGTCCCGTCCGCGCGCGTGTTCACGAACGCGAGCACCGTCTCCACCGCCGGGGTGACGGTGCGCGGGCTGGGGGGTTCGGGGGATCCGGCCGCCGTACTGCTCATGGCCTCACCCTACCTCAGGAAGAAAAGGCGCTAACCGGCCTAATAGGCAACCAGAAGCATCAAGAGGCTTGACTCGTTATGAGCTAACTCTCTACGGTCGCAACATGACCAAGGAATCCAACCAGCAGAACCACCCCCGCGTCTGGCTGATCACCGGCGCGACGTCCGGCATCGGCCGCGAACTGACGCTCCAGGCGCTCGAAAGCGGCGAATCCGTCTCGGCGCTCGCCCGCGACACCGCGCCCCTGGAGGAACTGGCCGAGGCGCACGGCGGACGGCTGCTCGCCATCGAGGCGGACGTGCGGGACGAGCGGGCCGTCCAGACGGCGGTGGAGCGCACGCTCGCGCGCTTCGGCCGCGTCGACGTAGTGGCCAACAACGCCGGCTACGGACTGTTCGGAGCCGTCGAGGAGGCCTCCGACACGCAGGTCCGCGCCGTGTTCGACACCAATGTCTTCGGAGTGCTCAACGTGCTCCGCGCCACGCTGCCGGTGCTCCGCGCCCAGCGGTCCGGGCACGTCCTCCAGGGCTCGTCGATCTACGGGCAGTCCGCCCACCCCGGCGTGGGGCTGCTGGCCGCGACCAAGCACGCGGTCGAGGGGCTGTCGGAGGCGCTGGTCGCCGAGGTCGCGCCGCTCGGCGTCAAGGTCACGATCGTCCAGCCCGGGCTGACCGCGACCCCCTTCCTGGCCAACCTCGACGTCGCGGCCGGCCTGGCCGACTACGACCGGACCGTCCGCGAGGTCCAGAAGGGCATCGGCGAGCTGCCGGCCTCCGCCTTCTCCGCCGCCGCGCGGATCGCCGAAGGCATCCGGACCGCGGTCGACAGCCCCAACCCTCCGCTGCGCCTGGCCCTCGGCACCTCCGGCGCCGCTGACATGCGCACCGCGCTGGAGGCACGCGTCGCGGACCTGGACGGCTGGAAGCACGTGACGGACGCCATCGACAGGTAATTGCCGGGGGCGCGGACTTCCGTTCGGGGACGGGAGTTTGGGATCGTCGGCGGGACGGCGGGACGGCGGTGCGAAGGGGGCGGGTGGCCGTGACGGGGACGACCACCGTGGCGGCGCCGACCGTGCGCCGGATCGCGGGCTTCGCCGCGCCCGTCGTGCTGAGCGAGGCCGTCGCCCTCGGGGCGCAGTTCGCCGTGGTGACGATGCTGGGCGCGGCCGGCGGGCACGCGCTCTACCTCCGCTCGCTCTACACCCCCGTCGGCTTCCTCCTGGTGGCCCTGAACTCCGGGCTCTCGGTCGCCCTCCAGGTGGTGGCCGCGCGCGCCGCCGGGGCCGGGCGGCGGGCGGAACTCCCGGGCCACCTCGCCGCCGCGGCCCGGATCGGCGCCTGCTGCTACCTGGTGTGCGGCGTCGTGGTGACGGCCGGCGCCGGACCGCTGGGGGCGCTGCTCGACCTGCCGGCCGCCGACCGGACGCCGTTCCTCGCCCTCCTGGCCGCGATGGTGGCGGTGAACGCGGTCGGCGCGCTGGGCGAGCTGTGCGCGGCGGTGCTGCGCGGCTCCGGCGCGACCGGACGGGGCCTGCTGCTCACCCTCGTCTCGGCGGGCCTGCTGCTGGCCGGGGTCGGCGGGCTCGGCCTCGGCGCGGGCTGGGGGCTGACCGCGCTGCCGGTCGCCGCCCTGGGGTCCGGGGTGGTGGAGGTGCTGCTCGGCGCGCTGCTGCTGCGGCGGGCGGGGCTGCTGGGCCGTCCGACCGCCGACGGGCACGGCGAGGTGCGGGCGGCGGCGGTGTCCGTCGGGCTGCCGGTCGGCGCGTCGTTCCTGCTGCTGTGCGTCGTCAACCTGGCCCTGCTGCGCGTGGTCGCCCCGTTCGGCCCCGGCGCGGTGGCCGGGTTCACGCTCGGCTCGACGCTGCAGAGCGCGGTGATCGTCCCGGCGGTGGGCTTCGGCTCCGCCGTCGCGATCCTGGTCAACCAGGCGGGCGCGGCCGGCGACCGCGCCGCCGCCCGGCGGGCCGTGCGCGGCGGGGGCCTGCTGACGGCCGCCTGCTACCTGGCCGTGACGGCGGTGCTGTGGACGGCGGGCCCGCCGCTGGCCGCCCGCCTCTCCGCGGACCCGGACACCGCCGGGCAGGCCGTCCGCTTCCTCCAGCTGGCCGGGCCGTCGTTCGGCTGCACGGCGCTGGCGCTCACCGCGCTGACGCTGCTGGAGCAGACCGGGCACGGCGTCGTCGCGTTCGCCCTCAACGTGGTGTACTTCGGCGCCGTGATCGCCGTGGGCGGGCCGCTGAGCGCCGCCCGGCACTCCACCGACGCGCTGTACCTGACCATGACGGCCGGGGCCTGCCTCGGTGTCGCGGTCTGCTGGACGGTGCTGTGGTGGCTGCTCTACCGGCCACTGGGCGCCGCCCGGGGGGACTCGCCCCC
>NZ_BAAAKJ010000066.1:0-1568 GCF_039527695.1 Kitasatospora putterlickiae | reverse complement strand
CGGCGAGCGGTCCGGCGTCAGGCCGCCGACAGGCCGAGGCGCTCCAGGCGCTCGGGGTCGTTGAAGATGTTCAGCTCGACGACCTTGCCGCCGCGCACGGTGAACGCCGCGAGCGCGGCCGGGCGGCCGTCGACGAAGGTGGCCAGCGCCGGCTCGCCGTTGACCAGCACCAGGCGGGACTCCCCGGCGAAGCTCGCGCCGAACACGCTCGCCCCGGCCGCCACCTTGGCCGCGCCGCGCCGGAAGGTGGCCGGCCGCACGGTGCCGCCGTCGGAGCGGGCCACCACGTCCGGGTCCAGGACGGTGAGCAGCGCGTCGAAGTCCCCGCCCCGGGCGGCGGCCAGGAACGCCTCCACCACCTCGCGGCGCAGTGCCAGATCGGCGTCCGGCGCGGGCGCGGCGCCCTGGACGCGGCGGCGGGCCCGGCTGGCGAGCTGGCGGGTGGAGGCGGAGGTGCGGCCGAGGATCGGGGCGATCTCGTCGAACGGCACCGAGAACAGGTCGTGCAGCACGAAGGCCAGCCGCTCCGCCGGGGCCAGCGTCTCCAGCACGATCATCAGCGCGATGCCGACCGAGTCGGCCGTCAGGATCTCCTGCTCCGGGTCGATGGCCTGGATTCCGCCGATGATCGGATCGGGCAGCCGGACCTCCCGGCCGTCCCGGTCCGGGAGCGGGTCCTCGCGCCGGGCGACCCGCGAGCGCAGCAGGTCCAGGCAGACCCGGCCGACCACGGTGGTCAGCCAGCCGCCCAGGTTGGCGACCCCGCCGACGTCCGACCGGCTCAGCTTGAACCACGTCTCCTGCACGGCGTCCTCGGCCTCGCCGAGCGAGCCGAGCATCCGGTAGGCGACCGCCCGGAGATGGGGCCGGTGCTCCTCGAAACGCTCGGCCAGAAAGTCTTCCCCGTCCATCTGTCACACCTTCGCGTCGGGATCCGTCAGTTCATTGACGGACGTTAACCGCTCCGCGTGACACCGACGCGGGCAGCCTGATCGGGAGGATCATCAGATGACCACTCAGACCACCACCCACGCCGCCCGGATGAAGAACCCGGCGATGGTCCTGCCGGACGCGATGAAGGGCATCCAGACCATCTTCCAGGCGACGCACCAGGGCGGCGTCCCGCAGCGGATCATGGAGCTGGTCCACCTGCGGGCCAGCCAGATCAACGGGTGCAGCGCCTGCGTCTTCGGAGGCGTCGCCGGGGCGAAGAAGGCCGGCGAGACGGACGAGCGGCTGCACGCCGTGGCCGCCTGGCGGGAGGCTCCGTTCTTCAGCGAGGAGGAGCGGGCCGCGCTCGCGCTGACCGAGGCCGCCACCCGGATCGCCGACCGCTCGGGGCAGGCGGTCCCGGACGACGTCTGGGACGCGGCCGCCGACCACTTCACCGAGGAGCAGCTGTCGGCGATCATCCTGATGATCGGCCTGACGAACTTCTTCAACCGGATCAACACCACGATCCAGGAGCCCGCCGGGGCGACCTGGAGCTGAGCCCCTCCCCGGCCGAGCCGCCTCCCCCGGCCGGGGCCTCAGGGCCGGCGGGGGCCCCGGCCGGACGGGGCCGGGCC
>NZ_BAAAKJ010000065.1:4710-6776 GCF_039527695.1 Kitasatospora putterlickiae | reverse complement strand
GGCGGGCCGTGGCCACCACGATCCGCCCCCCGCCGCCGGCCGCCAAGGGCGCGCGGAGGGCGCCCGGTGGCACCACAG
Source organism: Kitasatospora putterlickiae (assembly GCF_039527695.1). Lineage (NCBI taxonomy): Bacteria > Bacillati > Actinomycetota > Actinomycetes > Kitasatosporales > Streptomycetaceae > Kitasatospora > Kitasatospora putterlickiae. The sequence goes on along the minus strand of NZ_BAAAKJ010000065.1, from coordinate 6,698 downwards.
GGCGCGCCGGGTACGGCGGTCCGCCCGCCGCACGCCGTCCGTTCGGCGCGCGTCCTCAGAGCGTCCCCGACCCGCGCGGCGCACCTCCCGTCCGCGCGGCGGCACCGGGATCCACCGGGTTCACCGTCCAGTCGGGGTGACCGGGCATCGGCGGGGTCCGCTCGCCGTAGAGCCAGTCGCGCAGGAAGCCGCTCAGCGGCTGCCCGGAGACCTCGTCGGCCGTGCGCAGGTAGTCGGCGGTGGTGGCCGTGCCGTGGCGGTGGCGCTGCAGGAAGGCCCGCTCGATCCGGTCGAACACCTCCTGGCCGACCCGCTCCCGCAGGGCGAACAGCACCAGCGCGCCGCCGGTGTACCGCTGGCTGTCGAAGAGCGTCGCGGCGGTCGGCACGGCCACCGGCCCGGAGTCGTGGCGCCACTGGTCGCCCTGGGCGTAGACGTTCCGCATGCGGTCGGTGAGCGTGGTGAAGCCGCCGGAGTCCGGCCAGCCGCGCTCGTAGCGGTACATCAGGCCGTAGAGGTCGGCGTGGCCCTCGTTGAGCCACAGGTCGGCCCAGGTGCCCGGGGTGACGCTGTCGCCGAACCAGGAGTGCACCAGCTCGTGCATCATGTGCGAGCCGATCGACGCCTCCGGTTGGCGCAGGAAGTTCGGCTTGTAGAGCGTGAGCGTCTGCGTCTCCAGCGCGGTGAAGCCGAACGCCGCCGGGTCGTCGGTGTCGGCGGGCAGCAGCCCGTACGTCTCCAGCGGGAACCGCCCGAGGTGCCGTTCGGCCCACTCCAGCTGGCCGGGCGTCAGGGCGAGGGCCGGCTCCAGGTCGGCGGCGCGCGCGGTGGGCACGACGTCGCGCAGCGGCAGCCCGTCCGGGCCCTGGCGCGCGTGGACCGTGTAGCGGCCCACCGAGGCCTGGAGCAGCTCGGTGGCCATCGGCTCGCGCGAGACGTAGCGCCGGGTGGTCGTGCCGTCCGGGTGCGGTTCGGTGGCGGTGAGCAGGCCGTTGGCCACCCCGAGGAGGTCGTCCGGCGCGGTGACGGCGACGGTGAAGCGGGCCTTGTCGCCCGGCCGGTCGTTGCACGGGAACACGGTGTGCGCGCCGTCCGGCTGCCCGGCCACCGCGAACCCGTCGGGAGTCACCACCCAGCCCGTGTGCGGCAGCGCGGCGCGCGGGTCGGCGCTGTACTCGACCTCCACCCGCAGCAGGGCGCCCGCCCGCACCGGCCGGGCCGGCCGCACGGTCAGCTTCTCGTCGTGCGTCCGGAACCCGGCCGGGAGGCCGTCGACCCGCACGGCGCGCACGTCCAGGCCCAGCGCGTCCAGCTCCAGGCCGGCCAGCCGGGTCAGCGCGCGGGCGGTCAGCACGGTGGTCCCGTCGACCGTGCGGGTCGCGGGGCGGTAGCCGAAGGAGAGGTCGTAGGTGAGCGCGTCGTAGTCGGTGGTGCCGAGCGAGGGGAACACGGGGTCCCCGGCGCCCGTGACCGGCGCGCCCGCCGCCGGGACCAGCCCGAGCGGGAGCGCCGCCAGCGCGAGCAGCACGGCGGGGACGGAACGGTGCCTGGACAAAGGTGAGCACCTCTCTCGTGTCGTACGGACCCCCACCGACCGCGCCGAGGGGGAACGGTTCCGGTGAGCGATCCTCCGGGCACGGACCGTAGCAGGGGGCACCGACAATCCGGGCGACACGCGGCATCGCCCGGACGGACCACATCGGTAGCCGGTCGACCGCGCGCTGTCATACCGTCGAAGAGCCCCGCCCCCTGACGGACGGGGCCACGGCCGTCGGAGCGCCTGGCCAGGTCCGGCGGCCGTACTCATGCCCGCACCCGGTGCCCGCCACCTCGTAGGCTGGGCAGCCGTGCCGGCCGCCCGCAGCCCCGTCGTCCCGCCGGCCCCGGACCAGCAGGAGCGAGCCCGTGAGCAGCCCGCGTTTCGTGGTGATCGGCGAGTGCGTCGCCGACGTCGTCCGCACCGACGGCGCGCCCGACGCCGTCCACCC
>NZ_BAAAKJ010000065.1:4145-4705 GCF_039527695.1 Kitasatospora putterlickiae | reverse complement strand
CAACGTCGCGTACGGGCTGGCCCGGCTGGGGGAGCCCGTCGCCCTGCTCACCGAGCTCGCCGACGACGCGTACGGCCGGCTGATCCGCGCCCACCTGGAGGCGGCGGGTGTCGTGCTGCTGCGCGGGCCGTCGGACGGGGGCGGCGGTCCGCGCACCCCGTCGGCGGTGGTGCGACTGGACGCCGAGGGGCGGGCGCGGTACGCCTTCGACATCGGCTGGACGCTTCCGCCGGTCGACCTCCCCTTCCCGCCCGGGCACCTGCACATCGGCTCGATCGCCGCCGTCACGGCGCCCGGCGCGGCGGTCGTGCTCGCCCTGGTCGAACGGTGGCGCGGCCGGGCGGGCGTCAGCTACGACCCCAACGTGCGGCCCGCGCTGATGGGCGAGCACGCCGAGGCCGTCCGCCGGGTGGAGCGCTGCGTGGCGCTCAGCGACCTGGTCAAGGCCAGCGACGAGGACCTCGGCTGGCTCTACCCCGACCGCACCCCCGAGGAGGCCGCCCGCCACTGGCTCGGCCTCGGCCCGGCCACCGTCGCGGTCACCCGCGGCCCCGCCGGCG
>NZ_BAAAKJ010000065.1:2239-4082 GCF_039527695.1 Kitasatospora putterlickiae | reverse complement strand
CCGCTACCGGGTCGACCCCGCGCAGCTCGTGGAGACCGGGACCGAGCGGGCCGCCGACGGCCGCCGCACCGAGGCCCGCGCCCACCCGGTCGAGGTCGCCGACACCGTCGGCGCGGGCGACGCCTTCATGTCGGCCCTCCTGCACGCCCGCCACACCGGCGCCCCCCTCGCCACCGCCCTCACCCACGCCACCACCGCCGCCACCCTCACCGTCACCCGTCCCGGCGCCACCCCGCCCGACGCCGCCGAACTCACCGCAGCCCTCGACGGGGATTCCGGTGGGTTTGGAATTGTCCGCACGGTGAAAACGAGCGCCGACAGCGGCTTGACCCATTGAGACGGGAGAATCGCATGGGCGTCATCGCTTGGATCCTGATCGGACTGTTCGCGGGCGCGATCGCCAAGGCACTGATGCCGGGGAAGGACCCGGGCGGTGTCATCGTCACGATCCTCATCGGCATCGCGGGTGGTCTGCTGGGCGGTTGGCTCGGCAAGGTGATGTTCGGCGTCGACTCCATCGACGGCTTCTTCGACCTCTCCACCTGGATCGCCGCCATCGTCGGTTCGGTGATCCTCCTCGCGATCTACCGACTGGTCACCGGCAACAGGAACCATCACCGCCACGCCTGATCCCCCCCTGGTCGGAACGGCTTCCCCTCGTGCGAGGGGGAGCCGTTCCGGGTTTCCGACGGAATGCCCCGTCATGGGTGGCATGCTCCGAGCCGATCGGGGCAGCCGACAGCCGACATCGTGAAAGCGACCTTCGAACGAGGAGGCTTTGATGACCAGCGGAATGTGGGACTACGGCGACGCCGAGGGCTACGCGACGGGAACGGACCTGACGGGCTACCGCGTCGAGGCCGAGGACGGCCACATCGGGAAGGTCGACCGGCACACCATGGACGTCGACGCCGCGCACATCGTGGTCGACACCGGCCCGTGGATCTTCGGCCGGGAGGTGCTGCTCCCCGCGGGCACGATCCGGCGCGTGGACGTCAACGAGCGGACGGTGTGGGTGAACCGGACGAAGGACGAGATCAAGAACTCGCCGGAGTACCAGAAGGACCGCCACGCCGAGGACCCCGAGTACCACCGCACGATCGGCGGCTACTACGGCGGCGCCATCTGACCCGGCGTCCCGCTCACCGGCCCGAGGGCCCCAGACCATCCGGTCGGGGGCCCTCGGGCCATGTGCCGTGAAGGCCGGCGATCCCACGCGCTCACGCCGAAATACACACCGCGTGTGTTCGGGGACCGGCCCCGCCGCGTTTCCAGGACCACGCGTTTCCAGGGCCATGACGCGAAAAGAGGGTGTCACGGCCCGCTCGGATCGGTGACGCCGGCGGCGGTCCTCAGTCCTCGGCCGTCCCGTGGTTCCCGGACCGCTGCCGGGTGCGGCTGAACGCGCCGGTGCCGACGCGGGCGGCGAGGGTGTCGTCGGGGCCGGAGAGCAGTGAGCCGTAGCCGGTGGCGGCCCAGAGGCTGCGGTCGGCGGGGATCTCGAAGTAGGGGACGGTGTGCCCCTGGTCGCGGACGGCGAGGACCTGGGGTGCGCGGCGGGCGCGCAGGGCCTGGGCGCAGTCCTCGCAGACGGCGACGTCGACGCGTTCCCGGCGGCCGAGCGGGCGCCAGGTGGTGCGGCGGACGGCGGCGCCGTGCCGGGGGTCGAAGAAGCAGAGGGGGAGCCGCGGTTCGGCCGCGAGCGCGGCGCGTCCCTCGGCGGCCAGGGCGAGCACGCCGGCCAGGTCGGGGATGTCGCGGGCGGCGTCCAGGACGCGGCCGGCCGCGTCGTAGGCGTCCAGGGCGCGGCCCAGTCCGGGGGCGGTGGCCCGGTCGGCGCCGT
>NZ_BAAAKJ010000065.1:0-2224 GCF_039527695.1 Kitasatospora putterlickiae | reverse complement strand
CGAGCACCTCGTCGGCGGCCTGCCGGCGCAGTCCGGCCTCGTCGGCGGCCTGCTCGGCGGCGAAGACGGCGTCGGGGAAGGTGAAGGCGGTGTGCCGGGGCGAGCGGCGGCGGCGCACCAGGAGGACGGCGCCGGCGACGGCGAGGACCAGCACGGCGACCGCGAGCACGGTCCCCGAGCCGCTGGAGGAGGAGTCGGCGGCCCGGTCCTTCGCCCGGGGGCGGGCCGAGTACTCGCGGTCGACCCGTGCGGCCTCGGCCTGGTAGACCTCGGTTCCCCGGCCGGTGCCGATCAACTGGACGGCCCGGCCGACGCGGGCGGCGAGTCCGGCGTCCTTGAGCTCCTTGAGCATGCCCACGGCCATCGCCGCGTCGCGGGCCTGGTGGGTGTCGTCCGGCCACTCGGTGCCCTTGAGCCAGCTCGCGTACGCGTCGTTGGTGAGCAGGATCAGCCGCGGCAGGCCGAGGCGTTCGTGAACCACCGCGGCCAGGGACTCGGCGCTGCCGTCGAAGGCGTCGCCCTTCTTCAGCGGCACCAGCACCACCTTGATCGGCAGGCCGGTCGCGGCGATCCGGTCGGCGAGTTCGCGCTGTTGGGAGGCGGTGACGGCGGCCGCGAAGGACGGGTCGACGTAGACCGGGGCGGTGGCCAGCGCCTCGACGATCGTCGTGACGGCCGCTCCGGGGTCCGCGCCGTCGGCGCGGGCGGGGGCGCCGGTGCCGAGCAGGATCGCGCAGGCCGTCAGCAGCGCGGCGAGCAGCCCTCCGAGCGGACGCCGGTCGGGGGCCGCGGCGGACGGATGGTGGACGGTCGGGCGGTCACTGGACACTGGCGGACTCCCTGGCCCTGAGGATGAGTGCGTCGAGCCCGTCGAGGGCGGCCGGCAGGATCTGTCCGGCCTCGTCCCAGACGATCCGGGTGCGGTGGTCCGTCCCGGCCAGGCGCAGCAGCCGGGCGCGGGCGTGGTCCGCCCGCGCGGCACGGTCGGCGGTGGCGCGGCCGGCTCCGTCAGCGTGGAGGGCGTCCCGGCAGGCGGGGCACAGCCGCGCGGACCCCGGGCCGATACCGAGCCCGGCGAACCAGGCCGGCACCGGGCCGCCGGTGGCTTCGCCGTGCAGCGGGTTGAGCCGGCAGACGGTGGGGTGGAGGTGGCCGCGGAGAGCGGCGAGCCCGGCCTGGGCGAGTACCACGACGGCGGCCAGGTCCCCGGGCCCGGCCTCCTCGCCGGGGCGCTGCGCGCTGCCGCCGGCGAGGAGTTGAGCGGCGTCCAGGCAGTCCCAGGCGCGGGCGCGGCCGGGCGCGTCCTGGTCGGCGGCTGCCAGTCGGGTCGCGAGTTCACGGACGTCCTCGCCGGCCCAGGCCCGCAGCTGTCGCGGGGACGGCAGCGGGGTGCCGTGCCTCGGCCCGGTGCGCTGCGGCGAGGAGCCGGCCGCGCGGGTGCGCCGGGAGCGGATCACGGCCCGGGCGGTGGCGAGGGCGGCCCAAGCCAGCACCAGCAGGGTGCCGAGCAGCATCGCGCCGAGTGCGGTGCCGCTCCCGAAGTCGTTGCTGAAGAGGGCGGGCAGCCGGTTGTCGTGCAGCGGGGGCAGGGTGGTGGGGCGCTCCGCCGGGTCGTGGCCCGGCTTCGGCTCGGCGGCGGCGACGGCGTCCAGCACCTGGGCCAGCCGCGGCGCCACGTTCGGGCCCTTGGTTTCCCCGTACGCGTACCTGACCCCGGTCGGGAGGCGTGAGAAGCGGCGAAGGGTGTCGTGGTCGGTGCCGTAGCTGTCGAGGTCGATCACGCCGGTCAGCGGGTCGACGAGGATGTAGACGCCGTCGCGGCCGGTGCGTTCGTGGATCAGGGCGAGCAGCAGGTCGCTGTCGTGGTCGGTCTCGTCGTCGCTGCCGGTGGGAGTGACCACGACGTGCACCGGGCCCTGGGCGGTGATCTCGGCGAGCCGCTGCCGGAGCGCGGGCAGGTCGGCGGCGGTCAGCGCGTCGGGGCCGGACGGGTCCTGGTAGACCGGGTCGGCGGTGAGCCCGGCGGCGATCTCCTCGACCCGGGCGTCCAGGTCGGCCTGGGTGACGTTCAGGTAGGGGCCGTCGATGACCTGGGGGTAGACGGTGGGTGCGTAGTGCACCACGCCGAACACGGCGGCGGCCGTCGCCAGCAGCGTCGTCAGCAGGGTCGCCAGCGGCAGCCCGCGGCGGCGTCCCACGGTGCCCGGCACCGGGGCGCCGTGGG
>NZ_BAAAKJ010000064.1:6938-12205 GCF_039527695.1 Kitasatospora putterlickiae | reverse complement strand
GGCGGCGCCCGAGCCGGAAGCGCCCGAACCGGCCTGGCCGCCGCTCTGGCCGCTGCCCGCGTGGGCGCCGCCCGGCTGGTGCCCGCCACCGGTGTGGGAGCCGCTCTGGCCGCTGCCCGCGTGCGCGCCGCCGGCGGCGGGACGCCCGGAGGAGTTGGCGCACTTGTTGCCGAAGGCCGGGTTCAGCAAGCCGATCACGTCGATCGTGTTGCCGCAGGCGTTGATCGGCACTTCGACCGGCACCTGCACCGAGTTGCCGGAGGCGACGCCCGGCGAGCCTGCCGCGACACCCTCCGCGCCGGCGCCCGCGTAGGCGTAGCCGGCGGTCGAGGCCAGCACACTGCCGGTGGCCACGGCCGTGAGGAGCCCCTTCTTGGCTGCGTTCCTCATATTTTCCCCTGACATTTTGAGACGACGTGACGACCCTCCGAAAGTCGGAATTTCCGAATGGGCGGAGAGGTCCTCGGCTGCATGGGAGAGAACGAAGAAACCCATGGGGAGGTTGGCCGGCACGAACCCCATTCACCCTTTCGGGGGATGTCATAGAGCGACCATGGGGCGGGCCCGGAAAACAAGCGCCCCCGGCACGGCGCGCACGCCGTCCGGGGGCCCGGCTCAACGACCGAGAGGGGCTCAGACGTTGAAGCAGGTGTTGCCGAACGTCGGGTTCAGCAGGCCGATCACGCTGATGGTGTTGCCGCACGCGTTGATCGGGATGTGCACCGGGATCTGGATCTGGTTGCCGGACAGCACGCCCGGGGAACCGGCGGCCACGCCCTCGGCGCCGGCGTGCGCGGAGGCGACACCCGTGGCGGCGAGCACCAGGCCACCGGCGGCGGCGGTCACGGCGGCGATCTTCTTGATCTTCATCATTCCTCCTGTATGAACACCCGGATATCGGCTCCGGGCCGTCACAGGAAGGAACGACGTTGCGGCGAACGGGGTACGGAACAGACGTCCGGTTCACCCAGACCGGTGATACGACGAACATGTCATCGATCTGTCGGAATGGCGGCGGCCCGCTCCCGGACTCCGGGAGCGGGCCGCCGACCCCGCGCTCAGCAGGCGTCGATGAACCGGTCCAGCACCCGCACGCCGAACTTCAGGCCCTCCACCGGCACCCGCTCGTCCACGCCGTGGAACATCCCGGCGAAGTCCAGCTCCGGCGGCAGCTGCAGCGGGGCGAAGCCGAAGCAGCGGATCCCGAGGTCCTGGAACGACTTGGCGTCCGTCCCGCCGGAGAGGCAGTACGGCACGGCCCGGGCGATCGGGTCCTCGGCGCGCAGCGCGGTCTGCATCGCCTCGACCAGGGCGCCGTCGAAGCTCGTCTCGATCGCCTTGTCCGAGTGCAGGCTCTCCCGCTTGACGCGCGGGCCGAGCACGCTGTCCAGCTCGGCCAGGAACTCCTCCTCGTAGCCGGGCAGGAAGCGGCCGTCCACGTGCGCGGTGGCCTGGCCGGGGATCACGTTGACCTTGTAGCCGGCGCCGAGCATGGTCGGCTGGGCGGTGTTGCGCAGCGTGGTGCCGATCATCTTGGCGATGCCGCCGAGCACCCGCAGCGTCTCGTCCATGTTCTCCGGGTCGAGCTCGACGCCGAGCGCGTCCGACAGCTCGTCCAGGAAGGCCCGCACGGTCTTGGTGATCCGCAGCGGGAACTGGTGGCGCCCGAGCCGGGCCACCGCCTCGCACAGCTCGGTGATGGCGTTGTCGTCGTTCTCCATCGACCCGTGCCCGGCCCGGCCCTCGACCGTGAGCCGCATCCAGTGCATGCCCTTCTCGGCGGTCTCGACCAGGTAGAGCCGGGTGCGGTCGTTGACCGTGAAGGAGAAGCCGCCGACCTCGCCGATCGCCTCGGTCACGCCCTCGAAGAGGTCCGGGTGCTTGTCCACCAGGTACCGGGCGCCGTAGGTGCCGCCCGCCTCCTCGTCCGCCAGGAAGGCCAGCACCAGGTCGCGCGGGGGCTTGCGGCCGGTGCGCAGCCGGTCGCGGACGACCGCGAGGGTCATCGCGTCCATGTCCTTCATGTCGACCGCGCCGCGCCCCCAGACGCAGCCGTCCGCGATCTCGCCGGAGAACGGGTCGTACGTCCAGTCCGCGGCGTTGGCCGGCACGACGTCGGTGTGCCCGTGGATCAGCAGGCCCGGACGCGAGCGGTCCTCGCCCTCGATCCGGACCACGGTGGACGCCCGTCCCTTGGCCGACTCGATGATCCGCGGTTCGAGGCCGAACTCGGCGAGCTGCTCGGCCACGTACTCGGCCGCCTTCCGCTCCCCCGGACCGGAGCCGTCGCCGTAGTTGCTGGTGTCGATCCGGATCAGGTCGCGGCAGAGGTCGGCGACCTCGGATTCACCCGTCACCTCCGGCGCCGCCGCCCGCTGTGCCGACTCGCTCCGCTCGCTCACGGTCACTCCTCGTGTCCAGCCCGCACCGGCACCCCAGCGCCAACCCCGGGACCTGCACCCGGGTCGCACGAGCACGTCCGCCCATCCTCTCCCAGCCCCCGACCCGGATCCACCCCCGGGAAACGGGCCGACACACCGCCGCAACCTGCGGTCCCTCGCCCGGAGCCGTTCCGGAGCCGTTTTGGGACCGGCAGCCGATCACTGCTACAGTTACATCTGTCAGCGCGGCCGACGAACAGAAGGAAGCCGTGAGGACAACACCCCGTCCGGGTGGCGGAATGGCAGACGCGCTAGCTTGAGGTGCTAGTGCCCTTTATCGGGCGTGGGGGTTCAAGTCCCCCCTCGGACACCGCTGAGCGGGCCAGGAGAAATCCTGGCCCGCTTTTCGTGTTTTTCCCTTCCGGACTCCCGGCCGCTTCCGGTCCGGCTGTTTCCCAACCGCGCACCTTTTGTACGCCGTTGGTCCCTGTTCGACCGCCGTGACCTGAGGTTTACTTTGTCGGCGCCGCCCCACCGAGGGGTGGCGCCGACGGGGGAAGGCCATACCGGTTGAGGGGAAGGTGGGTGTTCCGTGGGGAATTTCCCGGGTGGGTCGTATGCCGTTGATGTGCGCGGGGCCGCTCCGGTCTGCGTCATCGGCGCGGGACTGTCGGGCCTGGCCGTGGCGCACGCGCTCGCGGCGCGGGGCGTCGACTTCGTCTGCCTGGAGAAGGCTCCGGAGGTCGGCGGGATCTGGCGCAAACCGCAGGCCGGGGAACGCGGGCCGGGCTACCGGTCGCTGCACCTGAACACCGCGAAGCAGCTGACCGGTTTCGCCGCCTTCCCGATGCCGGACTCCTATCCGGCCTATCCCCGGCACGACGAGATGGCCGCCTACCTGAGGGCCTTCGCCGAGTGGGCGGGGCTGACGCCGCGGATCGAGTTCGGCACCGAGGTGCTGTCGGTCCGGCAGGACGCCGACGGCTCCTGGCTGGTCACCAGCCGGGACGCCCGCGGGTCCTCCGTCGTCCGGCGCTTCGCGCGGGTGGTCGTCGCCTCGGGCGCCAACGCGGAGCCGGTGCTGCCGGACCCGGCGCCGGCGGGCTCCGAGTCGTTCACCGGCCGCGTGCTGCACGCCGTCGACTACCTGGAGGGCTCCGGGTTCCGCGGTCAGCGGGTGGTCGTGGTGGGCCTCGGCGCCTCGGCCGTGGACATCGCCACGGACCTCTCCCGGCACGCCGCCCGGACGGTGCTGTCGGTCCGCCGGGGGCTGCACGTCGTCCCGAAGCAGCTCTACGGCATCTCCTGCGACGTGATAGCGGAGTCGCCGTGGTTCACCACCATGACGCTGGCCGAGCGGCGCGAGTACATCGAGCAGGCCCTGCTGGTCGCCCGGGGCCGGCTCTCGGACTACGGCCTGCCCGAGCCCGACCACCCGATCTTCTCCTCCGCGGTGACCGTCTCGGACGAGATCTTCAGCCGGATCCGGCACGGCGCGGTGACCCCGAGGCCGGGGATCGACTCCTTCTCCGGGAACCTGGTCCGGTTCACCGACGGCTCCGCCGAGGAGGCCGACGCGGTGGTCTGGTGCACCGGCTACCGGATGTCCTACCCGTACCTGCCCGCCGACTGCCCGGTCGGCCCGAGCGGCCGGGTGGAGCTGTACCGGCGGATCGCCGCGCCCGACCGGCCCGGCCTGTACTTCGTCGGCCTGATCCGTCCGGTGGGGGCCATCACCCGGGCCCTGGAGGCGCAGGCGCGGTGGGTCGCCCGGGTGATCGGCGGCGAGGAGGCGCTGCCGTCGGAGGACGTGATGCGCAAGGAGGTCGACGACTACCTGAGCGGCATCGCCGCGCGCTACGGGCAGGGGCTGGGCGCCTCGATCCAGATCGACGTGGTGCCCTACGTGCAGGAGTTCCACCCGCGCTAGCCCCTGCCCGTGCGCCGGGCGCGGTCAGCCGGTCGGCGGCCGGACGGTGTAGGCCTCCGCGGAGAGGTACGCCGTGAGCCGGGGCGGACAGCCCCGCTGGTGGGCGAGCGCCAGGTAGGCGATCAGCCCGACCCCGTCCTGCGGCCGCCGCCCGGTGAGGGAGGGCAGGGCGCGCAGCAGCGGGGCCGGGTCCATGCCGTGCCGGGCGAGCAGGGTCACCGCGCGCTCCAGCGCCTCGCCGTCGTGCCGGGCGTAGTCGCGCACCGGGACGTGCAGGGTGAAGCCGCTCGGCCGGTCGGCCGCCGGGTCGGTGAAGGCGTGGCAGGACAGCACGGGCAGCCCGGCGAGCCGGTCCCCGGCGCCCGTGGTCCCGGCCGCCGTGGCGGCGAACTCCCGGAGCACGTCCGCCGTCGGCCCGGCGGGCATCCGGGACAGCTCGCCGACCGCGGCGGCCGGCAGACCGGGGTGGCGGACGTAGACCTTGACCCGGGGCCGCTGCCAGTCGCCGAGGTCCAGGGCGAGGAACGGGTAGCCGTCGCCCTTCGGCAGCCCCTGGAACGCCCGGTGGTGGCCGATCCGGTCCAGCGCCTCGCGGACCGTCTCCTCGGCCCGGTCGGCGCCGTGCGCGGCGGGGTTCAGGTACACCTTGACCCTGGGGACGCCGCCGGGACGCAGTTCCAGGGCGCACCACAGGGCCAGCGGGCCGTGCGGGGACGGCGGGAGGAGGAGGTCCTCCAGCTTGTCCAGGCAGGTGGTGGAGAACCCCCAGCGCCGGGACATGGCGCGGATGACGTCCAGTCCGGCGCGGCCGCTCTCCTCCAGGGTGGCGGTGCCGCAGCCGGGTTCCAGCAGCACCCGCAGGTCCGGCGGGCCGTCCGGCCGGAAGGAGAGCGAGTACTCCACCGGCGTGTGGTCGTCGGACAGGAAGGTCCGGCCGGACGGCGGCAGGTCGAGCC
>NZ_BAAAKJ010000064.1:0-6922 GCF_039527695.1 Kitasatospora putterlickiae | reverse complement strand
GTCCGAGCGCCTCGGTGAGGACGTCCGCGTAGGTGCGCGCGTCCTCCGGTCCGAGGTCCGCGACCTCGCACAGGCGCCGCAGTTGGCCCGCCGTGAACTCCCCGAGCGTCGGGACGCCCGATCCGTCCGGCGTGCCGGTCACTTCGCGAGCCAGGTCAGGAAGGAGCTCCACAGTCCGCGCTCCTTGCGGGGCCCCGTGCCGTGCTCCTCACGGGCGGGCGCGGCCGCTCGGGTCGCGCCGGAGGGCCGGGGCACCTCCTGGACCGGGGTGAACCTGGTCGGCAGCGCCGACAGCGCCCGGCTGAACGGGCCGGGACGCCAGGTCAGGCTGTCGGCCGGCACCGCGAGTTCGATGTCGGGCAGCCGGTTGAGCAGGTTCTCGATGGCCGTCACGGTGATGTGCCGGGCGGGCTCCTTGGAGGGGCAGGCGTGCGGGCCCGCGCTCCAGGCCAGGTGGGCCCGGTTGCTGCCGGCGCCGCCGGTGTTGGCGGCCGCGATGCTGACCAGCACCAGCTCGCCGGCCTCCAGCTTGGTCCCGGCGAACTCCATGTCGGTCGCGGGGTAGTGCGGCGCGTAGTTCGTCAGCGGCGGGTTGCCCCACAGCGTGTCGTCGAGCGCCTCGGCGATCAGGCCGCCCTTGTGGGCGTACTGGTCCTGGGTGAGCAGCAGGTGCAGGGTGTTGCCGATCAGGTTGCGCAGCGGCTCGGCGCCCGCGCCCAGCAGCAGCGCGAGCTGGTGGACCATCTCCTCGTTGTCCAGGCCCGCCTCGTGCTGCATCAGCCACGAGGTGACGTCCTCGCCGGGCCTGGTCCGCTTGAGGGTCACCAGGTCGGCCGCGGCCTGCATCAGGACGTCGGCCGCCCGGGCGGCGTTGACGCCGTCGAACATGCCGGAGATCCCGAACAGCACCCGGTCGCCGATGTCGGCCGGGCAGCCGAAGAGCTCGTTGAAGACGAACAGCGGCAGCTGCTTGGAGTACTCGCCGACCAGGTCCGCCGAGCCGCGCGCGCTGAACTGCGAGATCAGGTAGTCGGAGATCTGCCCGATGCGCTGGGTGAGCCGGCGGGTGTCGATCCGGGCGAGGCTGTCGGTGACGGCCTGACGCAGCCGCAGGTGCTCGACGCCGTCGCTGAACATGCAGTTGGAACGGTAGGCCAGCAGCGGCAGCACCGGGCTGTCGGCGGGTATTCGGCCCTCGTTGAGGTCACGCCAGCGGCGTGAGTCCTTCCGGAAGGCGGCCGGGTCCTGCAGCAACTGCAGCGCGGCGGTGTAGTCGGTGACCAGGGTGGCCTCGACGCCCGGGGAGAGTTCGACCGGCGTGGTCGCGCCGAAGTGGCGCATATAGGCGTAGTAGGCCTGCGGGTCGGCGGCGAACTGCGGGCCGTACAGGGGAATCCGTTCGCCGCTGCCGTGGGCGGGGCACCCGGGCGGGGGCACGAGTGCGGTGGACTCAGCGTCCATGTCTGCTCCTAGTGGACACGGTCCAGCAAGTGGCGGACCAGTCTGATCAATGCTTCGGCGGAGGACTTCTCGTCGCGGGCGTCGCAGGTGACCACCGGGGTGTCGTCCAGCAGGTCCAACGCCTCCCGCAGGGCGGCATCCTCGTAGACCGGCGTGCCGTCGAAGCGGTTGACGGCGATCGCGTAGTCGAGCCCGTACTGCTCGATCAGGTCGATCACGGCGAAGGAGTCCGCCAGCCGGTCGGGGTCGACCAGCACCAGCGCTCCGAGCGCGCCGCGTGCCATGTCCTCCCACATCTGCACGAAGCGCAACTGTCCGGGGGTCCCGAACAGGTACAGCACGACGCGGTCGCTGAGGGTCAGTCGCCCGAAGTCCATGGCGACGGTCGTGGTGGTCTTGCTCCTGACCCCCTTGAGGTCGTCGACCGCCTCCCCGGCCCGCGTCATGGTCTCTTCGGTGGACAGCGGGGTGATCTCGGAGATCGAGCCGATGAAGGTGGTCTTGCCCACCGCGAAGTGCCCGACGACGAGGATCTTCACGGCGGTCTGGTTGGCCCCGTCACGGACGTAGGCCCGCTCATCCAAACTTGGCCTCAAGTCCATTCAGCACCTCCTGGAGGATGCGCGTGTCCACCAGGGAGGCACGCGCGACGGGCGGCCGCACGAGAAGGTAGCCGCCTTCGCTGAGCCCGGAGAGGAGGATCCTCACCACGCCCAGGGGCAGCCGGGTGTGTCCGGCGATCTCGGCCACCGTGAGGTAGCCCGCCGCACATAATTCGAGCAGGCCCTGCTCCTCGGGGGAGAGCCGGCGGGTGGGGCGCTGCTGCTCGTCCCCCGCCGCCGTGACCAGCGTGACCAGGGAGAGCTGCTCGTCGTCGGGCAGCCCCCGCCCCTTGGTGATGACGTACGGTCGCACCAGGGGCGGGGCGGCGTCGGACGCCTGCTCGCCGGGGGTGGTCATGGGCGCACGCCGAGGTTCTCGCGCGGGGGCGCCATGAGCGCCTTGCCGAGCTGGCCGACGAGCTGCTGCATCCGGAAGGTGATGTCCGCCATGTCGACGTCCGGGGAGGCCGAGACGCCGAGGTAGGCGCCCTGTCCCGCGGAGATGAGGAAGACCCAGCCGCCGTCGAACTCCACCAGGGTCTGCCGCCACTGGTGCTGGGAGCCGTTGCAGAAGAAGGCGAGCGAACGGCTCAGCGACTGCACGCCGCTCATCCCGGCGGCGACCCTGTCCGCGTCGTCCTTGCCGAAGTCCTTGGTCCGGGCCATCAGCAGGCCGTCGGCGGATATCAGGACCGCGTGCAGGGCGCCGGGGATCTCCAGGGCGCTGTCAAGCATCCATGACAGATCGTTGTTCACGGGTACTCATGTCCTTCACTACTTGCAGCGGTCACGCTGCTCGTCGTTTCGGCGGCGTCCGGATTCGTCGCCCGGCCGGACTGGGTGCCTCGCTGGAAGGCGCCCATGATCGCCGCCGTCTCCGCGCCGGAGCGGACCGGGGCCCCGGCGGCCGGCGTGCCGTAGGCCGGGGTGCCGTAGCCCTGGGCGCCGCTGTAGCCCTGGGTGGCGCCGTAGCCCTGGGTGGCGAAACCCTGGGTCTCGAAGCCCTGGGCGCCGGCGGGGACCGGCTCGGCCGGGACGACGGCCATCGGGCGCTTGCGGCGCCGCTTGGGCAGTCCGTCGGGGCCGGTCGCGGTCGCGGTCGCGGTCGGCGCGGCCTCGAACGGGTTCCGGGCGGCCGCCTCGGCACCGGCGGGCGCGGCGGCGGCCGGCCTCTGCTCCGGCATGGCGGTGAGGAGTTCGTGCGGCAGCAGGAGAACCGCGCGCACACCGCCGTAGGGCGAGGAGGAGTCCACGGAGGCCTCGAAGCCGAAGCGCTCGCTGAGCACGCCGGCCACCGCGAATCCGAACTGCGGCGGGTTTCCGAGCGAGGAGACCCCGGAGACGCGTTCGGTGGACATGAGCTTTTCCGCCCGGGTGCGCTCCTCGTCGTTCATGCCGATGCCGGCGTCGTCGACGACGATGCAAATACCCTTCGGCACGGTGCGGATATTGATTTCCACCATCGTGTCGGGGCTGGAATAGCTGGTAGCATTGTCCAGCAGTTCGGCGAGCACCAGGGCCACCGGTTCGACGGCCCGGCTGGTGATTCCGTAATTGACCTGGGAAAGAATCTCCACCCGGCGGTAATGCCGGATGCGGCCCTGCGCGCTGCGGACCACGTCGTAGATCGAGGCCACTTCGCGCTGCCGGCCCAGCCAGCCGTCGCACAGCACGGCGATGGACTGGGCGCGCCGCCCGAACTGCGAGTTCGTGTGGTCGATCTCCAGGAGGTCCTCCAGGATGACCGAGTCGCCGTACTTGTCCTGCAGCCGGGAAATGACCAACTGCTGTTCGGCGGCGAGGCCCTGAAGGGTTCGCATGGCGGACTTGAGGACCGTTTTGGTCTCCTCGTCGGCACGCACGTGCGCCGCCTCGACGGATTGCGAGAAGTCGCTCTCCAACGCGGCGTAGTGGGCTCTGAGCCTCTCGGACTCCTGTCGCGCCGCGGCTGCGGCCCGGCGCTGGAGGACAATGACGGCGATTGCGCCGAGGAGGACGACGAGAAGAGCCCAGAGAATGGGGTTCTGCAGGGAATGCGTCATAGGACTCTCTTCGGGAGAGTGGAGGCCAGCTGCTGATTTACCGTCAAGGCGGGGGTGGGCCGGCGGACGTCCGCACCGGGGTCACCGCCCGGACCGCCCCTGTGATCATTCCGTCTCACACCCGCCCGATCCCCCCGGCAAGCGCCGTGATCATATCATCGGATGAAACGCCCCTCCGCAGCCCACCACCAGGGCCTTCTAGTTGACGTGCGCTCAGTTCGCCCCTCGACGAACTCCGCCCCCCGGGCGATGCGGCGCCCATTCGACCAGACCATGTCACGGTGGGCAAACGCCCTGCTCCCGCCCCTGATGGAACGGGGGTCTCCGGCTGCCGGGTTCAGCCGAGCGGGGCCCGCGGGGCGGACGCCCTGGCGGCACGCCGACCGCCGACGCCGCGCACCAGCTCCCCCACGACGAACGACGTCACGGCGGTCACCAGCAGCAACGGCAGCAGATTGGGCGCCTCGGCCCCCAGCAGGGCCGTCGCCAGCACCGTGCTGGTGACCGGCAGCCGGGTGACCGCCGTACCGGCGGCGGCGAGGCCGACGGCCAGGCCCGGCGCGGTGCCGAGGCCGGGCAGCGGACCGCAGGCCACCCCGACCGCGGCGCCGATCAGCACCGCCGGGAAGATCGGACCGCCGCGCAGGCTGCCGAGCGCGATTCCCCAGGCCGCCGCCTTGCAGAGCGTCAGCATCAGCAGCGCGAACACCGACCAGGCCGCCGGGTCCGCCGCGAGCGCGCCCAGGGTCGCCTGGCCGGAGAGCGCCGCCTCCTCCGGCGAACGGCCCGTCAGCAACGCGTACGCGGCGACGCAGGCGCCGACCGCGACGGCGCACAGCACGGTGCGGACCGCCGTCCGGCGCGTGCCCGGCGGCTCCTCGGCGCGCTCCGGGTCACCGGTGGTGAACGCCTTCACCCGCCGGCCCAGCGTCTGCCCCGCCACGCAGACCGCGGTGACGGCGGCGGCCACCGGCAGGCCCCACAGGAAGTCACCCGGGTCCGGCACCCCGCTGTGCGGCACCGAGGGCAGCGAGAGCGCGCCGATCGACAGCCCCGTCCAGTGGCCGAAGCCGGTGAAGACCAGCGCGCCGACGCCACTGGCCAGCAGGCACGGCATGATCAGCAGCAGCAGTCGCGGCCCGCCGAGGCCGGCCGCCTCGATCATCATCACGGCGGCCACCAGCGGGCTGCCGAAGATGGTGGAGATCGCCGCCGCCGAACCGGCCGCACCGAGCACCGGGACCAGCTGCGGCCGGGCCGCGCGGCGCGCCGGGCGGACGGCGAGCAGCGCCAGCCCGCCGCCCATCGCCATCAGCGGCGCCTCCGGGCCGAGCACCGCGCCGAGCGGCAGACAGGCGAGCGCGGCCAGGACCACCCCGGGTACCGCCNNNCGGGGCGGGCGGCCCGCCGAGGCCGTCCACCGGAACGTGGCCGCCCCGGCCGGGGAGCCGGGTGACGACCGGGGCCAGCAGCAGGCCGGCCAGCAGCAGCGCGGGCAGCGGCCACCACCAGGGGGCGCGGTCGTGACCGAGGGCATCCGGCAGGCTCTCCCAGACCCAGTGCTGGAGCTCGTGCTCCAGGCCGACGAACCAGAAGGCGGCCAGCGAGACGGGGACGCCGACCAGCGCGGCGATCAGCAGCAGGCCCAGGTAGCCCTTGGTCAGCAGGACGTCGCGCAGGGCCGGGGCGGGCGTCGGGCCGGGTCCGTCGGGCTCCGGCGCCGGGTCGTCGCCGCCACTGGGGCCGCCTGCGCTCGGCTCGGGCATCGTCCGCCTCCGTCGCGTTCCCCGCGCCGGTCCCGCTCCGGCCGCGTCCTGCGACCGAGTCTCGCCCTCGCCCCGGCGGCCCGCACGCAACCACGGGTGCGGCCGCGCCCCGATTACTCCACCGGGAGGAGCGACGGGCGGGGTGTCAGTCCTGGCGGATCTGCCGGGCGTCCCCGAGGGCGCTCTCGATGCCCCGCACCATCCGCCACAGCGGCGCCCGGCGGCTGGCGACCAGCACCACCACGTCGTCGTCCTCCCCCGCCCCGGTGCCGCCCGCCGCGTCACCGGCGGCGCCGGGACCGGGCCGCTCGCTCCAGGTGCCGGTGACGAAGGCCATCGCGCGGTCCACCTCGGCCACCCAGTCGCTCTCGCCGCCCGAACGCAGCCAGGTGCGCAGGGCGTGGTTGTGCGCGGCGACCACGGCGGCGGCAACCACGTCCGCCCGCAGCGGCCCGTCCGGGCGTCCTGCGAAGCGGCCGCGCAGGTAGTGCGCGAGGGTGTGCTCGTAGCGCCAGACGACGGACAGCTCGTAGGCGCGCAGGCCGGGGACCTTGCGGGTGAGCCGGTAGCGCTGGACGGAGAAGGACGGCTGCTCGGCGTACATCCGCAGGACGAGCCGGGCCGCGTCGCCGGCGTGCCGGACCGGGTCCTCCTCGCCGGTGCCGGACTCCAGGAAGTCCGTCATGTCGGCGAGGCCGCGCTCGTGGTCGGGGAAGACCACGTCCTCCTTGGCCGGGAAGTAGCGGAAGAAGGAGCGCCGGCCGACCCCGGCGAGCGAGACGATGTCATCGATCGTGGTCTGTTCGAAGCCGCGTTCCAGGAAGAGCTCGAAGGCGGCGGCGACCAGCGCCTCGCGCATCGCGGGCTTCGGGTGCCCGTCGTTCATGGGCTGGTCCTGCTCTTCCTTCTCGCTCATTCCCGGAACATAGCATCGGCCTCGAACACCCGGACCGGGCCGCGGACGGCCGGCCCGGGCGCCCGGGCGGGCGGGCCGGTTACGGCAGGTTGCGGGCCATGACGACGCGCTGGATCTGGTTGGTGCCCTCGTAGA
>NZ_BAAAKJ010000063.1:19153-20662 GCF_039527695.1 Kitasatospora putterlickiae | reverse complement strand
CCGGGAGCGCCGCGCGGGCCGATACCTCCCGGCGGTCCGCAGGCCCCCGCCGGAGCCCGGCCCTCGCGCTGGCCCCGGCGCCGGATCGTCAAGTGGTCGGTCTTCGGCGTGCTGATCGCCCTGATGGTCACCGCCGTCTCCACCTGGTTCTGGGCGGACTCCAAGCTCAACCACGAGAAGGTGCTCGCCGACTACCCCGGCCGTCCGGCCGCGGGCAAGGGCACCAACTGGCTGATCGTCGGCTCCGACAGCCGCAACGGCCTGTCCGACTCCCAGGAGGAGGACCTGCACACCGGCCACGCGGGCGGCAAGCGCAGCGACTCGATGATGATCCTGCACGTCGGGGACAGCGGGAACACCCTGATGAGCATCCCGCGCGACTCCTGGGTGCCGATCCCCGAGCACACCGGCGAGAACGGCAAGCCCGTCAAGTCGACCACCGCGAAGATCAATTCGGCGTTCGCGACGGGCGGCGGCAAGCTGCTCGCGCAGACCGTCGAGACGAACACCGGCATCCGCATCGACCACTACGCCGAGATCGGCTTCGCCGGCTTCGTGGGCATCGTCGACTCGGTCGGCGGCGTGGACATGTGCATCGAGCAGGACGTCAAGGACAAGGACTCCGGGCTCGACCTCAAGGCGGGCTGCCAGAACCTCAACGGCACCCAGGCGCTGGCCTTCGTCCGCCAGCGCCACCAGATGGCCGACCAGGACCTCGGCCGGATGCGCAACCAGCAGAAGTTCCTCGGCGCGCTGGCCAAGCAGGCGGCCTCGCCGGCCACCGTGCTCAACCCGTTCACCTTCTACCCGCTGGTCTCCTCGGGCCTCGGCACGCTGATCGTCGACGAGGACGCCGGGCTGACCGACCTGGGCTCGCTGTTCCTCGCCATGAAGGACGTCAACGGCGGCAGCGGCAAGAGCATCACCGTGCCGATCGCCAACCCGGACTTCAAGACCAACACCGGGGAGTCGGCGGTGAAGTGGGACACCGCGAAGGCCAAGCAGGTGTTCGACGCCTTCAAGAACGACACCGCCGTGCCGGACGTGAAGTAGCCGCGAAGCGGTCGTGGGCGTACGTGACTCGCCGTGACGTCGTCGACACAATGGGTGGATGTCACTCGTCACCGCGCTGATCTACCGCCGCCGTCACCGTCTCCTGGGCCGCCTGGTCCAGGAGGCGCTCGCGTTGTACGGGATGGAGGTGCCGGCCGCCGCCGAGATCGGGCCCGGCCTCATCGTGTTCCACCGGGGCTTCGGCACCGTGCTGCACCCGTACACCACGCTCGGCGCCGGGGTGACGCTGTACAACGGCGTGACCGTCGGGCGGGCCGACCCCTGGGTGCCGCAGGAGCGGAGCGCGATGCGGCGGGTGGTGGTGGAGGACGGCGCGGTGCTGTGCGCGGGGGCCAAGGTGGTCTGCAAGGAGGGCGTGCTGACCGTCGGCGCGGGCACCGTCGTGGGCGCCAACGCCGTCCTGACCCGCTCCACCGGGCCGGGCGAGGTCTGGGC
>NZ_BAAAKJ010000063.1:9221-19121 GCF_039527695.1 Kitasatospora putterlickiae | reverse complement strand
TGGCCGGCCGTCGATCCCGCCCTCGATCCGGCCCTCGGTCCGGCCGTCGATCCGGCCCTCGGCTGAGCGCGGCTCAGCGGGCGGCGACGCCCGGGAGGTGGCCGGTGGCGCACTCCGCGAAGCGGTGGACGGGCTCGCCCCGCCAGCCGCCGCGCCCGTCCTCGACTCCCTCGACTCCCTCGACTCCCTCGACGCCCTCACGTTCACCCGCGAAGCCGTGGTGGATCACCTGGCCGCCGCGCCCGTCCGTCCAGCGGGCGCGCGTCAGGTGGACCACGAGGGTGGCCGGATGGTGCGGCTGGGGGCGCTCCAGGACGAGTTCGCGCACGCGCTCCCCCGGCGGGAAGGCGACCACGGCCTCGCTGGTCCGCAGCCGCGCCCGGGTCGGCTCCCACTCCACCGCCCAGTACGCGGCCACCGTGACCTCCAGCCGCCCGTCGAGGCCGCCCTCGTCCGGCTGGACGTACTCCTCGTCGGGGACCCAGCGCGCGTGGTCGCGGATGTCGTCCGGGCCGAACCACTCGGCCCAGGTGACCCAGTAGCCCGCGACGTGCTTGATCGTCATGGCCTCGCGGACGATCCGGACCGGGATGCGGGTCAGGCTGGCGGGCTCGCTCAGCAGCAGGACGCGGCCGTCCCTGTCGACCCGGAGGTCGCCCTGCGGCTCGAAGGAGAGAACGGTGACCTGCTCGAAGGTCACCTCGCCGTCGTCCTTGCGCCGACTCTTCTGCCTCATAGGTGAACCACCTTGCGGGAAAACGGAGTTGAACGGCTCGCGACCGCCCCGGGGGCGGGCCGCCACGCCTCGCGCAGCATATGGCGCACGGCCGGCCGCGAGGCGCGATTCCGGCGAATCCCCCCGGAGTGGACGGCGCGCGGCTATTCTGCGCCTGCACACGACGCCACGCGCGCCCCCTGGCACCCGCACGCGCCGGAGACGCGCCGGGGACGCACCGCACGGAAGGAGCCCGCGCCGATGGGCGACGAACGCTGGCGGGAGCTCCGCCGGGAGCCGATCCACAGCGCGTACGGACGCGGCGCCGACCGGGTGACCTTCGAGATGCCCGACGGGCGGGAGGAGGTCTACCACCTCGCCAACGAGTACGCGGCCGCGGCCGTGGTCGCCCTGACGCCGGACCGCCGCATCCTGCTGACCCGGCAGTTCCGGCCCGGCCCGCAGGCCGTCCTGTACGAACTGCCGGGCGGCGTGGTCGACGCGGGCGAGTCCCCCGAGCACGCCGCCGCCCGCGAACTCGCCGAGGAGACCGGCTACCGGGGCGACGTCCGGCTGGTCACCGCCACCTGGCACGACGCCTACTCCAACGGCGTGCGCTACGCCTGCGTCGCCACCGACTGCACCCCCACCGCCCGACTCGCACACGACCGCAACGAGTTCATCGAGGTGGTGCTGATGGACCTCGCGGAGTTCCGGTCCACCGTGCTGCGACGCGGCCTGCTCTCCGACGTGGGCCCGGCCTACCTGGGCCTCGACCACCTCGGCCTGCTGTAGCGGCGGGGCGGGCCACCACCCGCCTCGCGCCGGAGCACGGCGCCCGGAGGGTGCTCCTCGAAACCGGCGTCGCGGCGGAGTTCCTCGCCTTCGCCGGACGGCTCCGGGGTGCCCAGGACGGTGCGGCCGGACCGGCTCCGCGCCCGGCCGCCCGAGCCGTCCTCGTGCCGGGTCGGCCTGTTCGTGCCGTGCCGGGCCGCACCTTGCCCGACGCCTGAGCGCACCCGGAGCCTGAGCGCCCGGCTCAGGGGGCGGTGGGGAGGCGGTCCAGGGTGATGCCGAAGTGGGTGCGGTAGGCGGCGAGGGCGGCGTCCGGGGCGAGCAGGTCCTCGGTGCGGGTGCCGTCCGGGGCGGTGCGCAGGAGGCGGGTGCCGCCGGTCGCGCGGGTGCTGTCGAGGGTGGTCCGGCCGCCGTCCGGGGTGGGACGGGAGCAGGTGGTCCCGCGGGTGAAGAGCGAGCCGGGGGAGGTGGTCTGCCACCAGCAGGTCGGCACGAAGTCGGCCAGCGTGTGCGGGCGCGGCTCCAGCCGGTACTGCGGCTCGCCGTCGAGGCGGACGTCGAGGTCGCCGGCCCCGCCATCCGTCCCGCTCGGGAGAATGGTGAACACGCCCGCCGGGTCGTGCTGTTCGCCGCGCTCGTCGAGCCGCAGCGGACGGCGGGCGAACCGCCCGAAGCCCACGTCGACCAGCCACGCGGCGCCGTCCGCCACCACCCGCAGCGCGAGGTGGTCGAACGGCGGCCCCGGCTTCGCGCCGTTGAAGACCCGGGCCGCGAGCAGGTCCACCCGGTAGCCGAGCGCGCGCAGCAACGCGGCGAAGGCTCCGTTGAGTTCGTAGCAGAAACCGCCGCGCCGCCGGTCGACGATCTTCTCCAGCAGCGCGGCGGGCTCCAGCACCACGGGCTCGCCGAGGTGAATGCTCAGGTTCTCGAACGGCACCGCGCCCTGGTGCGCCTCCTGCAACCGCGCCAACTCGGCGGCACCCGCCCGATCGGGCCGCCCGGCGCCGATCCGGTCGAGGTACGCCGCCACCTGGCCGGCGGTGAGGCCTTCGGGGTTCTTCGGAAGCTCGTCCTTCGAGGGTTCGTCCACGCCTCCATCCAAGCGGACGCAGCCCCTCCGGCCATCGGTCCTCGGACCTAGGCCTAGGCCGCCGGGTGGACCTCGCAGGCGAGGGTCAGGACGAAGCACAGGGCGGCGAGGTAGCGGCGCCGGCGGTGCGGGCCGGGGGCCAGCCGCCGGGAGAGTTCCGCCCGCCAGTGCGGCAGCAGGCGCAGCCGGGCGGAGGCGGTCAGCCGCGGGCCGACGAGCACGGCCAGCAGGAGGTCCGGGAGGCGCAGCAGGGCGTTGCGGCACACGGCGGTGGCGACTTCGAGGGCGACGGCGGCCAGCAGTGCCGCGAGCAGCGCGGTGCGCCAGCCCGCGACGTCCTCGCCGAGGAGGATGAGGTGGGTGGGCGACGCGGCCGGGTGAACCATGGAGTGCTTCATGCCTCCTCGACGAGAAAGGGCCGCTCACGCTTGCACCACCGCCCGTGCAAGAAAAGGGGGTTACGTGTCGTCAGAGACGTGAGGGATGGCGACGGACCACCCCCGCGAAGTCCAACGGAAGGACGCCCATGGCGAAGTCGGAAGGGGCGGGCGCCCATGGCCCGTCCCCGTCGGCGCCGATGAGCGAGGCGCATCTTGAGGAGCTCGTCCGCGACCTCCTGCCGCGCCTGGTGACCAGTCTCCGCGAGATGACCCACGACGAGCAGACGGCCGAGAACATCGCGGCCAAGGCCTGCATGGTCGTGATCAACGAGGTCCGCAAGGGGACGGTGTTCCACCGGCCGGTGATCGCCTACGCCACCACCGTGGCGCGTCGGATGGCCATCGACCACTGGAGGTCGGCCCCCGTCCGCCGGGAGGAGCCGGTGGCGGAGATCCCCGAGGGGAGCCGGCCCGCGACGACCGGGGATCCCGGCAACAGCCACCCGGGCGCCCGGCTGGAGTTCGAGGAGCTGCTGCGGATCGTCCACAAGGCGATCGGCGACCAGCGGCAGGCGCGGATCTGGGAGCTCCACCACATCTGGCTCTGGAAGGGGGCGGAGATCGCCGAGACCCTCGGGATCTCCGCGTCCACCGTCTCCCGCGAGTTGAGGCGGGCGGACGAGCGGGCGCGGGCGGCGCCGATCCCGCTGCCGCGCCGGGAGGCCGACTGACTGGGTCCGCGTCTAGGGTTCGCGGGCCGGCCGTCCGGTCGGCCCGCGGGTCCGGGTCGGGGCGCCAGAGAGGAGCCTCGGGGCTGGTGGTGGCACGACAGGCCACCGGCCCTGTCACGGAAAGGGAAACGTATGCATGAGTTCGAGCGGCCGAAGACGGGGGCGCGGCCGCAGAACCAGCAGGGGGGGACCGACGTGTTCGAGAGCTGGGACGCGCTGTACGCCGAGCTGTCCGCGGGGGCCGACGCCCTCGGCGAGGCCGTCGGAGCGCAGGCGGGGGACCTCGCGATGTGGGACGTTCCGTGGTCCGCCACGGAGACGGGGGGAACGCTGTGACGTGCGTACGCGTACCGGCCGGGCGGCGGGGTTCCGCGAACCAACCGGCGGCTCCGGCTCCGCTGCGGCTGTAGCCGGGGTGCCGCCGAGCAGGCCTGCCGCCGCGGAGGGGGCGGCGGGCCTGCCGGTTTCAGGCGCGGGAAGCGGCCGCGAACTCGCGGAGGTAGGCGCCCGCGTAGGCCGCCGCCTCCTCGCGGCTGGTGCACGGGACGGCGTCGGGCGCGGGGGTGCCGCGCGAGCCGTCGGCGGCCTGGGCGGTCCAGGTCCAGTGGCCGGTGACCGGGTCCTGGCTCAGCTCCGCCTCGCCGTCGAAAAGTTCGAGGATGACCGGGCGCGGGGCGGCGGCCGAGGGGCGCGGGACGGCGTCCGGCCACTTCTTGCGGGCGCCCTGGCGGGTGATGCCCCAGGCTGCGCCGAGCTGCTCGTAGCTCGCGCCGTACCCGCCGGCGGTGCCGGCCGCGATCTCGGTCAGCCGCTTGACCTCGGCGTCCACCACCTTCCAGGCGGCGAGCACGCCGAGCGCCACCTCGGCCGGGTCGGCGTCCCACATGCGGTGCTCGGGCTGCCCGGTCGCCCGGGCGCGGACCGCCGAGGCGAGCGGGTTCAGGGCGTCGAGGAGGGCTCGCGCCAGCTCGGCCTGCTCGTCGGACGTGATCTGAGGTTTCGTCATGACGACAACCATAGTTAACGATCGCGAATTTGGTAACCATAGTTGTCACATGGGCCGGCGCGAGAAGTCGGACGGGCCGACTTCCCGCGCCGGGCGGCCCCGCCGCGGGCGTCAGGGAACGTAGACGCTCCGGCTGGCGAGCGGCGCGTAGACCGTGCCGGGGCTGATGACCGCCTCGATCCGGCCCGTACAGTCCGACCCCGTCCAGAACTGGACCGCCGAGTCGGTCAGATTGGTCACCACCGGCTGGACGAAGTCGCCCAGCGGGAGGCAGCCGCTCGGCTCCGGGAACGCGGCACCGTCGATGATCAGCACGCCGTGGGCCGCGTACGCGGTGTTCGGAACCCCGACGGCCAGGGCGGCGGCCGCCAGCCAGGCCCCGAGAACGGTGGCAGTGCGTCGCTTCATGCGTCTACTCCCTCTCAGCCGGAGCGGGACCGCCCCGTTGCGGCCCCACCGGTGCGGCTCAAGGTAGTGAGGCGATGGCGCGGAGCGACGGAACGGCGGGCGCGGCGGGCGCTGTGCGGAGTAGGAAGTCGGACGGGCCGACTTTCTGCGCGGCCCACTGTCACACGGGGCACCCGGGATCCGTCAGGAAGGCAGTGGACGACACCGCCGAGGAAAGGGCGACACCGTGCTCACCAGGGTCATGTACGTCACCGTCTACGTCACCGACCAGGACCGCGCGCTGCGGTTCTACACGGAGCAACTGGGACTGGAGAAGCGCATCGACCACCCCGGCCCCGACGGCCGCTTCCTGACCGTCGGCGTCCCGGGCCACCCGTTCGAGATCATCCTCTGGCCGCACTCCGCGGCCGCCGGTCAGCCCGCCGAGCGCGAGAGCGTGGGCGCTCCCGGCCCGATCATCCTGGAATCGGACGACCTGAGAAAGGACTTCGCGATCTGGCGCGAGCGCGGCGTGGAGTTCGACG
Source organism: Kitasatospora putterlickiae (assembly GCF_039527695.1). Taxonomy (NCBI): domain Bacteria; kingdom Bacillati; phylum Actinomycetota; class Actinomycetes; order Kitasatosporales; family Streptomycetaceae; genus Kitasatospora; species Kitasatospora putterlickiae. The sequence continues at coordinate 13,472 of NZ_BAAAKJ010000063.1, read as the reverse complement.
CGCCCGAGCCGGAGGAGTACACCTTCGGCATCCGCATCGAGGCCACCGACCCGGACGGCAACCGGGTCTCCCTGCGCCAACGGATGCCCGTGGGGGACACCAACGGCTGACGACCGGCAGCCGACGGAGGGCCCCGCATCCACGCGATGCGGAGCCCTCCGCTGCGGGGAGCCGGTGCTACGCGGCCAGCAGTGGGGCGAGTTCGGCGGCCCACTCCGGGTGGAGGGTCACCTTCTCGTCGTGCAGGGCGAGGATCTCCTCGGCCAGGGTGGGCGCCATGTCGTCGGAGAGGTCGGGGCCGATGGCGATCCTGGCGAGGTGGGGCATGATCTGCGGGTCGCCGGCCAGGTGGACCGGGTCGTGCATGTAGCGCCGGAGCGCCCGGAGGTCGGGGATGCCCACGCAGTAGGCGTGGGTGAAGCCGTCGGGGTCGCCGAGGTTCTGGCCGACCGTCGAGAAGGCGACGGACTCGACGGAGGCCGTGCGCCGCATCACCGCGAGCACGTGCTCGCGGTCCTCGGCGGTCGCGGTCTCCTTGAACGCGAAGCGCAGCATGTGAACGATCACGCTGGTCCCACCCCTCTGAATTGAACGTACTGGTTCAGAAATTTGGCCTGATTGGTTCAGCACCTAGACTGAACCCATGGGTTCAGAAGTGTCAACCGGCGCCGGGCGCAAGGCTCGTGGGCGTGACGAACGGCGACAGGCGATCCTGGACGGCGCGTTCGCGGTGTTCGCGCGACGCGGCTACGCGCAGACGTGCGTCCAGGAGGTCGCGCAGGAGGCGGGCGTCGCCAAGCCAACCGTCTACAACCACCTCGCCGACAAGGAGAGCCTGTACCGCGAGGCCGTCGAGGCGGCCGCCGACCGGGTCGGCGCGCGGAGCCTCGCCGTCGTGGAGGGACTGCGGGAGGTCGCACCGGACGCCGACCTGCGAGAGGGGCTGCGGGCCGCGGGGCGCGGCCTGTTGCAGGCGTGCCACGACGAGGAGGCGCGCGCCGTCCACCGGCTGGCGAGCGCCGAGGCGGCACGCTTCCCCGACCTGGAGACGAGTGCGCGGGAAAGGACGGCGCTGCGGATCCGGTCCGCCCTGGCTGACCGGCTGGCCCGCCTGGTGCTGGCCGGCCGGCTGCGCCCGTGCGAACCGGAGCTCGCCGCCGAGCACTTCCTCGCCCTGCTCACCGGCCCCCTGGTGTACCGGCCCGACGCCGAACCGGACGCCCTCGCGCGGGCCGCGGCGGAGGTGTTCCTCCGGGCGTACGGCCCCGGCTGAGCCGCCGGGGCGGGGCCATGCCCGTCAGGCTACTGGGCGGCGGCCGTCGGGCGGGCAGGAGGGGAGGTCCGAACGGAGCGACGGACTCGGACTGGCCGCCCTTCCAGGGGCGCGAGCACCTCTGCGATGCGGCCGACGTGGTCAGATGGCGTGGCCGGCGGTGTGGAGGCGGTGCCGGGTGAGGGCGGCCCGGGGTGGGGTGGTGGTGAAGAGGACGCGGAGGGTGGAGATGGCGGCGGCCGCGTCCAGGATGGCGAGGAGGAGGGCGAGTTGGTCCGGCGGCTCGTCGGCGAGGAGGGCGTCGGCGGAGGCGACGAGGATGAGGAGGCGGGTGGCCGTCTCGGCGCCGGGTGGGTGGAGGGCGTCGTTGAGGCACTCCTCGAAGGCGTCCCAGTTGTGGCCGAAGTAGCCCGGGAAGGCCAGGGATTCGGCCCACTCGGTGAAGAGGTCGGCCCTGGTGCGGCAGCGGTCGCCGTGGACGAGGCGGAGCCGGTGGGCGCCGGCGGCGAACCCGGCCCAGGGACGGCCCGGCAGGAGGTCCCACCGGGCCGGGCCGAGGGGCTCGTCGGGCACTTCAGCAACCCTCGGAGATCTCGCGGAAGTTGTCGTAGTGGTCGGCGGTGTACCAGGTGCGGTCGGTGGCCTCGTCGCGGACCAGGCGCTCGGCGTCACGGCGGGTGGTGGGCGTCGGGCGGGGATTGACGTCGTACTCGCGGTAGGCGCCGCCGGAGGGGAGGTCGCCGCTGCGGTTGCCGTACGGGTTGCCGCCGCGGATGAACTCCGGACCGGGGAGCCGGAAGTCGACCGGGCGGGGGTTGGTGGGCCAGCCGAGGTCGAGCCAGATGTGGCAGGCGCGGTCGACCTGGGGAGGGAAGTCATCGACGGGGAGCGGGGGTTGGATGATCGCCCGGGTCACCGGGGCCACCGGGGCGGACCAGGCCGGGGCCGTGGGGAGGACAGGGCAGGCGAGCGCGAGGACCAGGGCGGCCTGCGCCAGACGGCGGAGGGTCATGGGTACCCGTTTCGGTGCGGGGGTGCGTGCATCGAAGGGGTACCGCAGGGGGGTTGGGCGCGTGGGCAGGGCGCGCCGGGAGTGGCGTCACGCCCACCCGCCCGGGTGACGCGTCAGCCTCAGTCGAGGCAGAACTCGTTGCCCTCGATGTCCTGCATCACGATGCACGACTCGTACTCGCCGTCGGCTTCCATGACGCGCACGCACACCGCGCCGAGCGCCACCAGCCGGTCGCGCTCGGCCTTCAGCGTGGCCAGGCGCTCCTCACCCACGAGCCCGGTTCCGGCCCGAACGCAGAGGTGAAGCCGGTTCTTGACGACCTTGCCCTCGGGGACGAGCTGGAAGAGGAGTCGCGAGCCCTCACCCGTGGGGTCGGTGCAGGCGAAGTACTGGGGCTCCTTGCCGGGCGCGTCCGAACGGTCGAAGTCGTCCCACGCGGCGAACCCGTTCGGCGGCGAGGCGGTGTAGCCGAGCACCTCGCACCAGAAGCGGGCGAGGCGCGTGGGCTCCGCGCAGTCGAAGGTGACCTGGAACTTCTTGACCGATGACATTCAGGCAATGTAGCAAGCCGACGGCGGGTGTTCGATCGGGTTTTCGGGGGTCAGTCGGGCTGGTCGTCGCCGGTGTGGTGGTGGACCTTGAGGGCGGTGATGACGCCCGTGATGACGGTGGCGAGGGCGAGGGCCAGGAGGGCGGCGAAGGCGGCGCCGATGAGGAGGTTCACCGGTCCTTGGTTCCTTCGCGGAGGAGGGTGAGGAGGTTGAGGAGGGTGGCGAGGGAGGTGTCGCCGAAGGAGATGAGGAGGCGGCCGTCGATGGTGGCGCCGTTGACGTGGGCGGAGCCCCACTGGATGCCGAAGCGCTTGCCGCGCTCGTGGAGTTCGCGGAGGAGGGCGGTGACCTCGGGCTCCGTGTAGGTGCGGAGGTACGTGTCGTGAGGGGTGAAGGGGTCGGCGTTCACGCGGCGGCGTCCAGCTCGAACCAGGTGATCTTGCCGGTCTTGGTCGGGTCCGCGCCGAAGCGGTGGGTGAGGGCCTGGACGAGGTGGAGGCCCCGGCCCGAGACCGCGTAGGGGTCGGCGCTCACCTGGGGTTCGGGGATGGTGGGGCTGTCGTCGCAGACGACGACGCGGAGCGTGCGGGGGCGGAGGATGAGGATGACGCGGGGCGCCTGGGAGCCGGCGTGCTTCCAGGCGTTGATGTACAGCTCGTGGAGGGCGAGTTCGGCGTCGGCGATGATGTCCGGCTGCCAGTGGGAGGCGAGGAGGGCGGCCCGGAGTTCGTTGCGGGCGTCGGAGCAGTCGGGCGGGGTGAAGGCACGCATGGTGAACCTCCGCTGGGGTGGTGGTGAGGGTTGGGGATGCCGGCGGGAACGTCGCCGTGAGCCAGGCCAGGGCGGGAGTGGAGGTCACGCGTGGTTGCTCTTCGGTGCCCGGGCAGCAGGTACCTACTGCCCATGAAGCATGGCGTTGCTGACGAACCGTCTGGTGTCGACGGTCACGACCGTACATCTAAAGTTCCTCATGGGATACCAAATCGGCCAGGGTTCACCCGTAGGTGCGCTCTGCGAGCTGCCGGTGGACCAAAGCCGCGCCTGCGCTGCACACTTGGGCTACTTCACGTAAGGACAGAACCATGCCGCCACGCCGCCACCCGACCTTCAGGCAGCGCCGGCTCGGGGCCGAACTGCGCCGGATTCGCGAGGCGGCATCACTCAGCGGCCCGCAGTTGGCCAGGATTCTCGACATCGATGTCAGCCAGATCAGCCAGATGGAGACCGGGCGGATCGGCGTCAGCCGTCAACGGATCCGCGCGATAGCCGATGCCTGCAGATGCCTCAACGACCCACTCATCCATGCGTTGGGCGACATGACCCAGGATCGATCGAAGGGGTGGTGGGACGACTACCGAGGTTCGCTGCCCGCCGCCTTCTTCGAGTCTGCGGAGCATGAGGAGTTCGCCGCAGGC
>NZ_BAAAKJ010000063.1:8467-9176 GCF_039527695.1 Kitasatospora putterlickiae | reverse complement strand
GGCCGACTACGCCAAGGGAATGTTCAGCCGGAGGGTTCCGAGCCTCACCGTCGACGAGATCGACCTCCGCACCGCCTTTCGCACTCAGCGAAGGACTTTCTTGCTCCGGCACCCGGAGAAGAAATTTGAGGCATACATTCACGAGTCGTGTCTTGTCACGCGTTTCGGCGGTACCGAGGTGTTGCGCCGGCAGCTACAGCGCCTCGTTGAGGACTCGCATCGCAGCAACATTACGATTCGCATCATCCCGTTCAAGGCCCACACCTATCCTGGAGTGACCGAGAGCTTCATTTACAGCTACGGAGAGGTCGCGGAGCTTGATACCGTGGAGACCGACTCCTCGCGAGGGCCGGAATTCTACAATGCACCAAACGAGCTAAAAGGCTACAGGGCCATTTTGGACCGCATCGAGAAGGCCTCCCTTGGCGAAGAGGAGTCGCGCGAGATGATAACCGCGACATGCCGAGAGTTGAAGGACTGAAGTGCCGCAGAACGCATGGCAGAAGTCGTCTTTTAGCAGCTCAACCGACGAGTGTGTAGAAGTGCGGGCCACAAACGGGGCTATCGAGCTTCGCGAGTCCGAAACCGGCCATATCGTTGCCCACACCGACCCGTTGAACTTTGCTAGCTTGCTCCAGGCCATCAAGGCCGGAGAGCTTGACCAGTACGCTCTCTGATTTGGCCAAGCGGCGGCCCTCGCTCAACCGAG
>NZ_BAAAKJ010000063.1:2161-8452 GCF_039527695.1 Kitasatospora putterlickiae | reverse complement strand
CAACCCAGCTCGAAAGGTTCTCCCGCCCATGGGCTCGCAGCACTACGCCATCATCAAGACCAGCCACGGCTCCATCACCGCCAAGCTCTTCCAGTTCCACACCCCTCGCACCGTGCGCAACTTCGTGGAACTCGCCGAGGGCTCCCGGGAATGGACGGACCCCTCGACCGGGGCCGCCACCACCTCTCCCCTCTACAACGGGACGACCTTCCACCGCGTCATCCCCAACTTCATGATCCAGGGCGGCGACCCGCTCGGCGACGGCACCGGTGGCCCCGGATACGAGTTCGCCGACGAGTTCCACCCCGAGCTCTTCTTCACCAAGCCCTACCTCCTGGCCATGGCCAACGCGGGCCCGAACACCAACGGCTCCCAGTTCTTCATCACCACCCGCGCCACCCCGCACCTCAACCGCAAGCACACCATCTTCGGTGAGGTCACCGACCCCGACAGCCAAAAGATCGTGGACGCCATCGCCGCCACCCCGACCGGCCCCGGGGACCGCCCCCTGGAGCCGGTCGTCATCGAATCCGTGACCATCGAAGTCCGCTAACTCCCAGCGCGGAGTAGGAAGTCGGCCCATCCGACTTCCTACTCCGCTCCCCCGAACACCACGCTCAACACCTCCCGCGCCAACTCCTCCACATCCGCCTGCCCCCGGCTTTCCGGCAGCGCCCCGTTCAACCACAGGCTCGCGAATCCATGAGCCACCGACCACGCGGCGAGCGTCGTCGCCCGGTCCTCCCCCTCTCCCCGCGAGAGTTTCCGGCCGCTGGCCGCCAGCACCGAACCGGCCCGGTCGCGGGCCGCGTTCAGCTCCGGATCGTCCGCCCGGTACAGCTCCGGCCGGAACATCACCTCGAAGTACGCCCGGTGGTCCACCGCGAACCGCACGTACGCCACCCCCGACCCGTACGGATCCCCCGCCGCCCGCTCCAACGCGCCCGCGAACAGCTCGAACCCCTCCGCCGCGACCGCCGTCAGCACCCCCGCCTTGTCCCCGAAGTGGTGCGCCGGCGCCGCGTGCGACACCCCCGCCCTCCGCGCCAACTCCCGCAGGCTCCAGCCTGACGGCCCCGACTCCTCGATCGCCGCCAGCGCCGCGTCCAGCACCGCCCGCCGCAGGTTCCCGTGGTGGTAGCTCTCGACCTTCCCCATCCCGCTCCCTCTCTTCATCTAGGCATTGACAAGATTACCTCGCCGCGCAAATCTTGTCAGTGACAAGATTGGAGAGTCCACATGGCCCCGCTCATCGCCCTCCTCGGCGGCTTCACCGTCCTCCGACTTCTCGGCCTCCTCGCCGTCGACGCCCTCGACGCCTGGCAACCCGCCGTCCGCGGCGCCCTCGCCCTGATGTTCGTCACCACCGGCATTCCGCACTTCGTGCCCAAGTTCCGCCGCGGCTTCGTCGCGATGATCCCGCCGGCGCTCCCCTGGCCCGCGCTGCTCGTCACCGTCACCGGCGTCCTCGAACTGGCCGGCGCCGTCGGCCTCCTCATCCCGCCGCTCGCCCCCTACGCCGCCACCGGGCTCGCCCTGCTGATGCTCGCGATGTTCCCCGCCAACGTGCACGCCGCCCGCCACCGCGGCACCCTCGCGGGCAGGCCCGTCACCCCGCTTCCCACACGTACCGCACTCCAGGTGCTGTTCGTCGCGGCGGCGGTCGCGGCGGCGGTCTGACCGGAGTGGAAAGTCGGCCAGGCCGACTTTCCACTCCGCACCGCTCCACCTGCGGGACTCGCGGCACTTTGCAAAGTGCGTACTTTGCAAAGTCTTGAGTACATATCCCCAGTTCAGAGCGCTGCACGGCGCTCTTCACACACTTTGCAAAGTGTGGTCTTTGCAAAGTATGAGGCCCGGGAGTGGCCAGGAACGGCGCACGGGAAACACCCCCACGAAACGAGTACGCCCCGCTCGGACGGGGGTCGGGCGGGGCGGGATCGCGGGGGTGTGGCGTTACCAGGTCACGGGCGGAGGCGCCCGGGGTCGGTCGGGGCGGAGCAGGAAGTCGACCGCACCGACTTCCTGCTCCACCTCACCAGGCGTGCCAGGGAATCGATCGGTTCCCGGCCCGGCTCGTTCGGGCGCCTGTTAGCCTGCACGGGTGGATGATCTTGGAGCCGCAATCTGGCCGCCCCTGCCGATCACAACCGCCAGGCTCGTGCTCCGCGCCCCTGAGCGCCGGGACCGGGCGGCGTTCGTCGAACTGCTCTCCTCGCCGGAGGTGCACACCTACCTCGGCGGACCCCGTTCGCGTGACGAACTCCAGCGCGAGCTCCCCGAGGTGCCGGAGCAGTGGCCCGGGAGCCTCGTCGTCGAACTCGACGGCGCGATGATCGGGCACGTCCTGCTCCGGAGGGCGACAGGCCACCGTCGCCCGGCCGCCGCCGGGAAGGCCGACCTCGGCTACCTGTTCCTGCCGCAGGCCTGGGGCTCCGGGTACGCCACCGAGGCGTGCGCGGCGGCGCTCGGCTGGCTCTCCGACGCGCTTCCCGGCGAGCCGGTGGTGCTCACCACCCAGAGCGCCAACACCGCCTCGATGCGGCTCGCGGCGAAGCTGGGCTTCACCGAGGTCGAGCGGTTCGAGGCCTGGGGCGCCGAGCAGTGGCTCGGCGTGCGGCGGGCCCCGGTCACGTCGGCCTGAGCCCCGCAGCGGCGAAGAGCCCGGGAGTCCCAACTGATCACGCGTCCTCCGCGTGACCTCGCCGGACGGGGACTGCGCGAAAACGCGCGGACGCGGCCCGCCTTGGTGGCGGGCCGCGTCCGAGTGCGGTGGAAGGGGCGAGCCCTTACTCCACGGTGCCGGACTTGGCGATGGTGATCTTGGCCTTGGTCTTGCCGCTCTGCGAACCGAGGTCCTCGATCTTCTTCACGATGTCCAGGCCCTCGACGACCTCACCGAAGACGACGTGCTTGCCGTCCAGCCAGTTGGTCGCGATGGTGGTGATGAAGAACTGCGAGCCGTTGGTGTTCTTGCCCGCGTTGGCCATGGAGAGCTGGCCCGGCTTGGTGTGCTTGATCTGGAAGTTCTCGTCGGCGAACTTCTCGCCGTAGATGCTCTTGCCGCCGGTGCCGTCACCGCGGGTGAAGTCACCACCCTGCAGCATGAACGCCGGGATGACCCGGTGGAAGGACGAGCCCTCGTAGCCGAAGCCGTGCTGGCCGGTGGCCAGCTCGCGGAAGTTCTGCGCGGTCTTCGGGACGATGTCGTCGAAGAGCGTGAAGACGATGCGGCCGGCCGGCTCGTCGTTGATGGTGATGTCGAAGAAAACGTTGGAACCCATGCAGGGATCATGGCATGCCGGGCGCCCCGACGCTCGGCGCCCCCCGCCGTTCGGTCACGCTCCGCCGAACGGCGATCAACGGATTCGCTCCCGGCCGGGGGACGCGCGGGCGCTCGGGCCCGGCCGTCGCCGGCTACGCCGTCCGGTGGGCCAGGAGGTAGGCCTGCGGGCTCCGCTCCCCCTCCTCCGGCTCGCGGACGAGGCGGGTGGTGACCGTGAGGCCGGCCTCGGCGGCCAGGGCCTCGATGTGATCCGGCCGCTGGCGGCGGAAGTCCAGGGTCACCGGGTGGCCGAAGGGGTCCTCGACGCGCAGGGCGTCCTCGCCCACCTGGAACGCGAGGACGACCGGGGCCCCGGGGGCCAGGACGCGGTGGAACTCGGCGAACGCGCGGGGCAGCAGCCCGGCAGGGGTGTGGATGATCGAGTACCAGGCGACGACGCCCGCCAGCTCCCCGTCGGCGTAGGGCAGGTCGAGCAGCGAGCCGACCTGGAAGGGGATCTCCGGGTGGGCGGCGCGGGCCAGGTCGACCATCCGCGGGGAGAGGTCGAGGCCGCGGACGTCCAGGCCGAGGCCGGCGAGGTGGCCGGTGATGCGGCCCGGGCCGCAGCCGAGTTCGGCGACGGGGCCGCCGCCGGACGCGGTGACCAGTTCGGCGAAGGCGGCGAGCACGGCCCGGTCCCAGGTGGCGGTGGCCAGCGCGCCGCCGTAGCGGTCGGCGTAGTCGGCGGCGACGGCGTCGTAGAACGCGCGGGCGGCGGTGAGGAATTCGGGCTCGGTGGTGGTCACGGCGGTCGACCTTACCGGGGTTAGGATCGGCCGGTCCGGAGGGGCGGAAGGGGAGGTTGTGAAGATGCGGGTCGGGGTCTATCTGGCGCATCCGAAGTCCGGGAGCTTCAACCACGCGCTGTTCGGGGCCGTGGTGGACGAGCTGCGCGGCCGGGGCGCCGAGGTCGTCGCGCACGACCTGTACGCCGAGGGGTTCTCCCCGCTGCTCACCGCCGACGAGACGGAGACGGTGGCCGCGAGCGGGAGCACCGGGGACGGCCAGCTCGCGCTGCACCGCGCCGAGGTGGCGACGCTGGACGCCCTGGTGCTGGTGCACCCGAACTGGTGGGGCATGCCGCCGGCCGTGCTGACCGGGTGGGTGCAGCGGGTCATGGTGCCGGGTGTCGCGTACAAGCTGGGGACGGCGGACGGGGAGCCCGTCGGGCTGCTGCGGGCCGGGCGGGCGCTGGTGCTGAACACCTCGGACACCCCGGAGGCCCGGGAGCGGGAGGAGTTCGGGGATCCGCTGGAGCGGATCTGGGCGGCGTGCGTGCTGCCCTACGTCGGGGTGGCGGACGTACGTAGACGGGTGTTCCGCACCGTGACCGATTCCTCGGACGGCGAGCGCGCGCTGTGGCTGCGCCAGGCGCGGCAGGAGGCGGCGGCGCTGATCGGCTGACCCGGACCGGAGGAAGTGCGCGCGGGCGTTTGGACAGCGGTCGGCGGAGCGATCGTCCGGGACGGCTCACCGGACCGGCGGCCCGCCGTGCGTGCTAGAACCGTCGGCGGCAGTGACCGCTCACCCGCGATCACCGCTCTCCGCACCGTGCATCCACCGACAGCTCCTCGACCGAAGGAGAACCATGTCCGTCGCACGAACCGTCCGATCCGCCCTGCTCGCGGCCTTCGCCGCGCCGGCGCTGCTGCTCTCCGGCGCCGCCGGCACCACGCCCGCCTCCGCCGCCACGACGACCGTCACGGGCCTCGACGGCACCTGGGCCTGCTCCGTCCCGTCCGGTTACGTCTACGACCAGGTGTCCATGAACCGCAGCTGCAGCGGCGGCGGAACGTGGAACTCGCCGCAGTTCCACCTGCGCACACCCGTGGACGGCCTGACCGCCTGTACCGGCGCGCCGGGCTTCACCTACGACTTCGTCGGCCACAGCACCACGTGCAGCCAGTCGTCGGGCGTCCTGGCCACCACCTTCCACCTGCGCACGCCGGTCAACGGCATGTGGGCGTGCAGCGTCCCGAGCGGCTGGACCTACAGCGCCACCACCTCGAACCTGGACTGCGCCAGTGTCCAGGGCGTGCCGACCACCAAGTTCCGCCTGCTCGGCTGAGCCGGGCGTGCGGGCGGCCCGGCAACGGCCGGGTCGCCCGATCGGCTGACGTGAACCGGATGGGCCGTGCGCGGGCGCGTAGACGGCGGGCGGCGGAGTGACCGGTCCGGGGCGGCTCACCGGCTGACGGTCCGCCGTGCGTGCTAGAACCGTCGGCGGCGGTAGTGAACGCTCACCCGTGCTCGCCACCGCCGGCACCGTGCATCCACCGGCAACTCCTCCACCGAAGGAGAACCATGTCCGTCGCACGAACCGCGCGCACCGCCGCGCACACCCTCCGGAACGCCCTGCTCGCGGCCTTCGCCGCACTGGCGCTGCTGCTCTCCGGCGCCGCCGCCACCACGCCCGCGGCCGCCACCACGACCACCGCCACCGGTCTGGACGGCGCCTGGGCCTGTGACGTCCCGGCCGGCTACGTCTACGACCAGGTGTCCATGAACCGCAGCTGCAGCGGCGGCGGAACCTGGAACTCGCCGCAGTTCCACCTGCGCACGCCCGTCGACGGCCTGACCGCGTGTATCAGCTCGCCCGGCTTCGTCTACGACTCCATCTCCTGGGGCTACGCGTGCAGCCAGCAGTCCGGCGTGATCTCCAACGCCTACCACCTGCGCGTCCCGTACGACGGTCTGACCGCCTGCGTGGGCACCCCGGCCTTCACCTATGACTACGTCGGCCGCAGCACCTCCTGCAACCTGTCGTACGGCAGCGGCATCCCCTCCACCACCTTCCACCTGCGCACGCCGGTCAACGGCATGTGGGCGTGCACCATCCCGCGCGGCTGGACCTACAGCGCCACCACCTCGGACCTGGACTGCGCCAGCATCCAGGGCGTGCCGACCACCAAGTTCCGCCTGCTCGGCTGAGCCGGGCGTGCGGGCGGCCCGGCAACGGCCGGGTC
>NZ_BAAAKJ010000063.1:0-2109 GCF_039527695.1 Kitasatospora putterlickiae | reverse complement strand
CCGCACACCGCGCTCAGGCCAGTTCCAGCTCCGCGACGTCCTGGTCCCCGCTGCGCCCGCCCGTCGGCCGGAAGCCGAGGCGGGCGTAGAACCCGGCCGGGCCGCCCTCGCCGGGCACGTAGGTGACGCAGACCCGGGTGCCGCCGCGGCGGCGGATCTCGGCGGCGACCTGCTCGACGGCGAAACGGCCGTAGCCCCTGCCCTGGCCGTCGGCGGCGATGTTGAGGCGCCAGAGACCGGAGCGCGGCTGGTCGCCGGGCTGGAAGACGACGTCGAAGAACGCCATCAGGAAGCCGACCGGCCGCTCGCCGTCGTAGACCAGCCAGGGCCAGGCGGTATCGCCGTACGCGTACGCCTCAGCCAGCGACCTGGCCACCGGGGCCACCAGGTGCTCCTGGTCGGGACGGACCTTCAGCTCCAGGGCGGCGTCGATGTTCTCCGGGGTGACCGGTTCGAGCCGCAGGGCGGGTACGGAGGACGGTTCCGTGGCAGGTGACATGGCGGTCAGACTAGTGAGCGGCACACCCGCCGGTCGCCCGGTTTTCAGGACGCCGCCGTGAACACCAGCGAGGCGTTGTGGCCGCCGAAGCCGAACGCGTTGGTGAGCGCCGCGCCGAGCGGGCCCCGGCGCGCGGCGCCGGCGACCACGTCCAGCTTGACCGCCGGGTCCTGTCGCTCCAGGTTGCGGGTGGGCGGGACGGCGCCGTCGCGCAGCGCGAGGACGGCCGCCAGCGCGCCCAGCGCGCCCGCCGCGCCGAAGAGGTGCCCGGTCATCGACTTGGTGGCGGTGACCAGCGGGTGGGCGCCGACCGCCTCGGTGACCGACTCGGCCTCGACCAGGTCGCCGAGCGGGGTGGAGGTGGCGTGGGCGTGGACGAGTTCGATGTCCAGCGGTGACAGTCCGGCCTCGGTCACCGCCCGGCGCATCGCGCGGACCTGGCCCTCGGCGGCGGCCGCGGTGATGTGGCGGGCGTCGGAGGTGACCGCCGCGCCGGCCAGGGCGGCGTGCGCGCGGGCCCGGCGGGCGGCGGCGAAGCCGGCCCGCTCCAGGACGACGACCGCGGCGCCCTCGCCGATCACGAAGCCGTCCCGGTCGGCGTCGAACGGGCGGGAGGCGCGGCCGGGTTCGTCGTTGCGCAGCGAGTGGGCCCTGGCCTGGGCGAAGCCGGCCATGGTCAGCGGGCAGATGCACGCCTCGGCGCCGCCCGCCACCACCACGTCGGCCCGGCCGAGGCGGATGAGGTCCAGGCCGAGCGCGATCGCCTCGGCGCCGGACGCGCAGGCGCTCACCGTGGTGTGCGCGCCGGCCCGGGCGCCGAGTTCGATGGAGACCCAGGCGGCCGGGCCGTTGGCCATCAGCATCGGCACGGTGTGCGGGGAGACCTTCCGGACGCCGGAGGCCTCCAGGACGTCGTCCTGGCCGAGCATGGTGAGCGCTCCGCCGGTGCCGGTGCCGATCACCACGGCGAGGCGATCGCCGTCGACCTCCGGGGCGCCGGCGTCGGCCCAGGCCTCGCGGGCGGCGATCAGCGCGATCTGCTCGCAGCGGTCGAGCCGCCTGGCCTGGACGCGGTCGAGGACCTCGGACGGCTCGACGGCGAGCTGCCCGGCGATCCGGACCGGGAGTCCGTCGGCCCAGTCGGCCTCGATCGACCGGATACCGCCGTCGCCGGCCAGCATCGCGGACCAGGTGGAGGCGACGTCACCGCCGAGCGGCGTGGTCGCGCCGAGTCCGGTGACGAGCACCGGTTCGGCGGAGAGGCCTCGGGGCCGGTTGTTGTCAGTACCCATCGAAAAAGCTCCATGGCTTCTGTGGAGGTTGTGAGGTAGGTACAACCCACCGCACCGGTAGGCGCGGGGAGCCTTCGCCTCACTTCCCACCCTGCCACGGCCATGATGGTCATTCAGATGTGCCGGCCGGCCGATTCGGCAGGCCTGGTTTTATAGGGATCCTCCAGATCGGGGCCGCGCCGCCCTGGCGCCGCGGGGGAACGGCGAAGGGCCCCGGCCGAATCGCTTCGGCCAGGGCCCCGGTGCGCACCAGGCGGGCCGGTTAGGGCAGGTTGCGGGCCATGACGACGCGCTGGATCTGGTTGGTGCCCTCGTAGA
>NZ_BAAAKJ010000062.1:32144-37297 GCF_039527695.1 Kitasatospora putterlickiae | reverse complement strand
GCGAGGCGCTCTGGCGCGCCGGCGTCGACCGGGCCCAGGGCCACCGCCCCGGTGGCGACCTGCCGGCCGGCGACGACCGCCCGCTGTACTGGGCCAGGGTCGCCATGACCATCCAACTGGCCCGCTGGCAGCCGGGCTTCACCGTCGATCAGGCGGCGCTGCGGGCGCGGTTCGAGGACGCCTCGCGCGGGCTGGCCGACAGCCGGTTCGGTGCCCGCCCCGGGGTGCGCCGGATCCTCGTCAGCGGCTTCGACCCCTTCGGCCTGGACGCCGAGCCGCGTCGCGCCAACCCCTCCGGCTCGGCGGTCCTGCAACTGGACGGACGGCGGATCGCCCTCGCCGACGGCACCCCCGCCGAGATCCAGGCGGTGGTCCTCCCGGTCCGCTACGGCGACTTCGACCGCGGCATGGTCGAGCGCGCCTTCGGCCCGCGGCTCGCCCCCGGCCACCGCTCCGCCGACCTCATCACCACCATCAGCCAGGGCTACCCCGGGCTGTTCACCCTGGAGGCCTGGGCCGGTCGCGCCCGCTCCGCCGACCCGTACCCGGACAACGCCGGCGTGCTCTCCGGCGGCACCCGCGAGCACCCCGTCACCGCCCCCGGGCTCGGCCCCGGCGCGGAGTTCATCGCCACCAGCCTGCCGGCCGGGCCGATGACGTCCGTCCAGCAGCCGTTCCCGGTCAAGCTGAACACCACCGTCACCGAGATCCCCGCAGGGGCGAGCGCCCCGGTCGACCGGCCGGACGGCCCGACCCCCGGCTCGCGCGCGGTCGCCGGCGGCGGCGGGGGCTACCTCTCCAACGAGGTCGCCTACCGCACCAACCGGCTGCGCCTGGAGGTGGCTCCGCAGGTGCCCGGCGGCCATCTGCACACCCCCGTGCTCACCGGCCTGCCCGCGCCGACCGACCAGCTCACCGGGCCGGAGTTCGAGCAGAACGAGGCCGCGATCGCCGGCGAGGTCCTGGAGATCCTGCGGCACACGGCGGGCTGACGGCGGGCTGACGACGGGCCGGCGACGGGCTGGCGGCGGCGCGGGGGCGGTCAGCGCGAGGCCCGCGTCCGNNCGTCCGTCCCGGGGGAGTCGCCCCCGGGGCGGACGGGGGTCCGTCGTGCCGAGCCGGCTCGTCCGGGGCCACCCGTCGAAGGGGCGTTCCCGTCAGGCGGGCGCCGTCGCGGGCGCCGGTGCGCGGAGCCCGTCGACGGTGCGCCGACGCGCGGCCGAAGACCCCTAACCGACCCGGGAAAGGCTCGAATAGGGGTTATCCGGTACGGGGTGGCTGCGTAGGGTTCAGGGCCCAGTCAGGTATCGCTGGCGAAGCCACCCCCGGGAGGTATCACGATGACGAACCCGAAGGCGAACATCCTGCTCGAAGGCGGCGCGGCCGGATCGGACTTCGCGCGCGTGCGCGAGGTCCTGGCCGGCGAGAGCGTGGTCAAGGTCCTCGCAGGCAACCGGTACGAGCACTTCCGGCGAACCGGCCGCACGACCCTGCACGAGGGCGTCCCACTGGAGATCTTCGAGTGGAGCGGCAACACCTTCGTCGCCGAGTGACGTCCGCCGGGGGTGCCGGGGACGGGCGGGCCGTCCCCGGCACCGCCGGTGACCGGCCCCGGACGAGTGCCCGTCCGGCCGTCGCGCAACCGGAGGTTTTCCGGTCGGCGGGCCGGTCCGGAGGACAAATCCCGCCGATTTGGTACAAGGTGCCGCCTGCATGAGCATGGGCGTCCGCTCCACCGAGCGCGCAGGACGCAGGAAAGGCACCACACCCCCATGCACAGCAGCCCGGCCGCGACCCGGCAGGCACCCCCCGGCCCGTCCCTCCCGGCCCCGTCCCCGGGACCCTCCCCGTCGTCCCGCTCCGCCGTCCGCCGCTTCGGCCTGCCGACCGCGACCGCCCTGGTGATGGGCAACATCATCGGCGGCGGCATCTTCATGATCCCCGCCGCGGTGGCCCCGTACGGAACGGTCAGCCTGCTCGCCTTCGCCGTGCTCACCGCCGGGGCCATCGCCCTGGCCCTGGTCTTCGGGCGGCTCGCGCGCCGCGACCCGCGCACCGGCGGCCCGTACGTCTACGCCCGCGAGGCCTTCGGCGACTTCGCCGGCTTCATCGCCGCCTGGTCCTACTGGATCACCACCTGGGTCAGCAACGCCGCGCTCGCCGTCGCCGCCGTCGGCTACCTCGCCGTCCTGTGGCCGGCCGTCGGCCGCTCCACCGCCCTCGCGCTCGGCTGCGCGCTGGCCGTCCAGTGGCTGCCCGCGCTCGCCAACCTGGCCGGCACCCGCTACGTCGGCGCCGTCCAACTCGTCGCCACCGTCCTCAAGTTCATCCCGCTGGTGATCGTCGCGGTGGCCGGCCTGGGCTCCTTCGACCCGGCGAACCTCGGTCCCTTCGACGCGACCGGCGACGGCTGGCTCGGCGGAATGACGGCCGCCGCCGCGATCCTGCTCTTCAGCTACCTCGGCGTGGAGTCCGCCGCGATGAGCGCGGGCCAGGTCCGCGACCCGGAGCGCAACGTCGGCCGGGCCAGCGTGCTCGGCACGGCGGGCGCGGCCGTCGTCTACCTGCTCGGCACGCTCGCCGTGTTCGGCACCGTCGCCCACGAGCGGTTGATCCACTCCACCGCGCCGTTCTCCGACTCCGTGAACGCCGTCTTCGGCGGCTCCTGGGGCGGCACGGCCGTCGCCGTCGCCGCCCTGGTCTCGATGACCGGCGCCCTCAACGGCTGGACCCTGCTCTCCGCCCAGGCCCCCTACGCCGCCGCCAAGGACGGCCTGTTCCCCGCTGTCTTCGCCACCGAACGGCGCGGCGTGCCCGTCGTCGGCGTCCTGACCGGCGTCACCCTCGCCTCGCTGCTCACCGTCCTCGACTTCGCCTCCGGCGCCAAGGCCGCCTTCGACACCCTGGTGCTGGTCACCACCTTCACCGCGACCGTCCCCTACCTCCTCTCCAGCGCCGCCCAACTGCACTGGCTGCTGCGCGGCGACCGGCACCGTGTCGCCCCCGCCCGCCTCGCCCGCGACCTCACCCTCGCCCTCGCCGCCTTCGCCTTCTCCGCCTGGCTCGTCGCCGGCGCCGGCTACGCCGCCGTCTACCAGGGCGTCCTCTTCCTCCTCGCCGGCGTCCTCGTCCACACCGTCCTCACCGCCCGCCGCCACCGCCGCACCACCTGACCCGGCCGGCGTGACCGGGGTCCGGTTGTCGGTGGGGCGCGCTAGCGTCGTGATCATCGCGATCATCGCGTTGGAGCGGGTGGAGGAACGTCATGAGCGATCCCACGGGCGGGACGGTCGGTTGGGACGAGGTGCGGGTGCTCATCGCCGCCAGGGTTCCGCAGGGGGTGATCGACCGGCTGTCGCCGGTGCCCGCCGCCGGGCTGGGGCACCTGCGGGCCCCGCTGCGCCGGCTGCGCACCGAACTGCTGCGTGAGCTCTCCGCCGGCGACCCGCGACGCTACTCCGCCGCGTACGACCAGCTCGCCGCCCTGCAGTTCGCCGGCATCTACTCCGCCGCCACCCCGGCGGAGGCCCTGGACTGGCTCACCGCGCGCCGGCTGCTCTCCTTCACCTGGCCGCTGCCCGGCGGCGGCTCCACCAACGCCGACGCCCGCGTCGTGCTGCTGGCCCTGCTCACGCCGCACCGCGACGCGGCGTTCCAGCGCGAGCTCGCGGTCCGGCTCGCCGAGTGGATGCCCGCGCGCGGCGACCGGTTCCGCTGGGTGATCGCCCACGGGCTCGCCGTCTGGACCGGCGCCGAGGTCCCGGCCACCGACGGCTATCTGACCGGCTGGCTGCACGAGGCGAGGCTGATCCGCTACGACCACCGCGAGACCGGCGAGTGGTTCGCCGACCAGGGCCTGCGCCCGCCGGTGCCGCACCACGACACGCTGCGCTCCTGGCTGCGGGCCGAGCCCAGGCTCGCCGAGTTCGTCCGACGGCTGTTCGACGTCCCGGACGCCGGGTCCGCGTTCACCGATCCCTACGCCCCCCGCTTCGGGCCGGACAACGAGTGGCCCAAGGCGCTCACCGCGCTGGCGGGCGAGGGCGTGCTCGACCGCGCCGAACTGCTCGACCGCTGCCTCGGCCGCCTGCTGCGCGGCGACCGGCCCGGAAACCTGCGCGGATTCGTCCGGCTGTACGAGGCGCTGGCCCCCGACGCGGAGGAGGTCGCCGCCCGGGCCCGGGACCACGTCCGGCTGGCCGCCGACGGCGCGCCGACCGCCGCGAAGGCCGCCCAGACGGCGCTGCGGTCCCTGGACGCCCGGCTTCCGGCCGAACTGTTCACCGAGCTGACGGCCGCGGTCCTGGCCCGCCCGGAGAAGGCGCTCGCCACCGTCCAGCTGGGCTGGGCCGACGCGGCCCTTCGCCGGGACCCGACGGGCGCGGACGACCTGCTTCCCGCCCTCGCCGTGGCCTTCGCCCACCCGGCGTCCGCCGTCCAGGAGCGCGCCCTGCGGCTCGTCGCCCGCCATCTGTCCGACGTCGCCCCGGCCACGGCCGAGGCCGTGCGCGCCGCCGCCACCGGGCTCGGCCCCGCGCTGCGGGCGGACGCGCAGGGGCTGCTGGCCGTCCCGACCGTGGTCGCGGAAGCCTCCGCGGCGGCGCGGCCCGTGCCGGTGCCTCCCGCCGCGCTCCCGGCCCCGCCCGCCGGACCGGTCGAGCTCGCCGAGCGGCCCGCCGCCGTGCTGGCCGACGGGATTCCCGACCCCGGGGAGTTCGAGGTCGTGCTGGCCGCCCTGGTCGCCGAGCGGCACCGGGACGCGGCCGCGCTCGGGGCCGCGCTCGCCCCGCTCGCCCCGGGCTCGGTCCTCGTCCGGGGCATCGGCACCGTCGGGGGCACGCTGGGTCGCCTGCTCGACGCCCTGAGCGGCCGTGAGCACGGGTCCGCCGCGCTCACGGCCGAACTGCTCGCCCTCCCGGCCCCGCTGCGCACTCCCGCCCTGATCCCGGCCCTGCGCGTGCTCGAAGCGGCGTGCGGCGTCGCCGAAGCGCCGGTACCCGTGCTGCTCGCCACCCCCACCGGCGGGGACGGCACCCTCGACCCGGCCGCCCGCACCGAGCGGCTCGCCGCCCACCGCGCGGCCGGGGCCCGGCCCTGGCCCGCCGATCTGGCCCAGGCGCTGCTCCGGGTGCCGCTGGCCGCCCCGCCGGCCG
>NZ_BAAAKJ010000062.1:30085-32090 GCF_039527695.1 Kitasatospora putterlickiae | reverse complement strand
GACCCGGCGGTGGCCGACGGCGTCACCGGGCTGCTGCACGCGCTGCCCGACCCCACCGGCGCCGACTGGTTCACGGCCGCGTTCCGGACGTCGGCCGGCCAGCTCGCCCAACTGCCCTGGCTGGCGCCCTGGCATCCGGAGACCGTCGCCGCGCACGCCCTGCCCACTGTGGCGCTCCAGGCGTTCGACCCCGGTCCCAGCGACCCCGACCCGCTGCTGCCGCGGCTCGCGGACATCCCGGGCGAGCCCGGGCCGGTGAGTCACCTCCTGCTCGCCTACGGCACGACCGCCGCCCGTGCCGAGCACCGCGCCGCCGCGCTGGACGCCCTGTTGGCCATGACCGCACGCGACCGGCTCCGGCCGGAGGCGCTCGGCGGGTGGCTCGCGGAGCTGTGGCGGCTGTCCGTCGCCAAGCCGAACCGGTTCCTGCCCGTCCTCGTCGACGCCGCACGCGGCGGCGCGGGCCGCCCGGTGTTCGCCGTGCTCGCCACGATGCTCACCGACCTCGCCCCCGACCCCGCCCGCCGCGGCCTGCCGGCCGTCCTCACCCTGGCCGCCGACTGCGCCGCCGCCGAGGCCCTCCACACCCCCATCCCCGCCCTGGCCGCCCTCGTCGCTCCTGCGGCTCCCCGTCGTGTCCGTGCGGAGGCGACGCGTCTGGCCGGGATCCTCGCCGTCTGAGCGGGCGGGGTGTGGGGTGGGAGGTCAGCATCCTGGTCGCGGATTTCGCTGCGGACGAGGTCCTCCGCACCCCCGTCCCGGAGGCGATCCGCCTGGATCGGGTCCTCGCCGCCTGGGCTGCCGTGGGCGTGGAGTGGAAAGTCGGCCGCGTCGACTTTCCACTCCACCCGATGAGCAGACGACCCACCGCGCTCAGGGGAAGTCGTGGCCGGATCCCTGCCGCCGGCGGTGCGTGCCGCAGGGCGCGCACCCGTCCGTGCCGCGCTCCGGCCCGGGCCGCGCCTTTCGCCGGCCTTCCGGTGGAGGGCGGATGGCAGGTGCAGGACGGGGGTGGGGCTGGACCCACCTCGAAGTGTGAAGTGGGGTGGATTCCGCCGCGATCGTGTCCGTCCTAGCGTTTTCATGGGCCGCCCGGAGGGGGCGGGCCGGGTGAGGGCGGGAGGGTCCGGTGCGGGTGGCGGGCGAGGGCGTGGCGGCGTTGCGGCTGGTGGGGCTGTGCAAGCGGTTCGGGGATCACCGGGCGGTGGACGGGGTGGAGTTGACCGTGCCGCGCGGCTCGTTCTACGGGCTGGTCGGGCCGAACGGGGCGGGCAAGACCACCTCGCTGTCGATGGCGGTCGGGCTGCTGCGGCCGGACGCCGGCCGGGCGGAGGTGTTCGGCGTGGACGTGTGGGCCGATCCGCTGCGCGCCAAGGCGCTGCTGGGCGTGCTGCCCGACGGGTTGGCGCTGCCGGAGCGGCTGACCGGGCTGGAGCTGTTGCGGTACCTGGGCCGGCTACGCGGTATGGAGGGGCGGACGGTGGACTCCCGGGCCGAGGAGTTGCTGGCCGTGCTGGAGCTGACGGACACGGCGCGCACGGCGGTGATCGACTACTCGACCGGGATGCGCAAGAAGATCGCACTGGCCACCGCCCTGCTGCACGCGCCCCGGCTGCTGGTGCTGGACGAGCCGTTCGAGGCGGTTGACCCGGTGTCGGCGGCGACGGTCCGGACGATCCTGCGGCGGTTCGTCGCGGCGGGGGGCTCGGTGGTGCTCTCCAGCCATGTGATGGCCCTGGTCGAGAGCCTCTGCGATCACGTGGCGGTGATCGCCGGGGGCCGGGTGGCGGCCGCCGGGACGGTGGACGAGGTGCGGGGCGGGCGGGCCCTGGAGGACGTGTTCGTCGAGCTGGTCGGCGCCCGGACCGGAGGAGTGGAGGGGCTGGAATGGCTGGCGTCCTGACGGCCCCTCCGGTGGCGGGCGGCCGGGTCGCGATCGCCGTGCTCACCGGGATGAAGGCGACGGTCCTGCGGCGGTCGATGTCCGGTCCGCGCGCCGCCGGGC
>NZ_BAAAKJ010000062.1:19744-30079 GCF_039527695.1 Kitasatospora putterlickiae | reverse complement strand
GCGGTGGCCGGCGGGGCCGGCGCGGTCGGCACCGCACTGCTCGGGCTGGCGGACTACGCCACGCCCGAGGCCGGGTTCGGCGTGCTGGCGCTGGCCCAGCTGCTGTGGAGCCTGGGGTGGGCGCTCGGGCCGCTGGTCACCGGCGGTGACGCCACCCTGCGGCCGGCCTGGTTCGCCATGGTGCCGATGCGCCCGCGCGGCCTGGCGGTCGGGCTGCTCGGCGCGGCCTTCGTCGGCGTCACCCCGCTGCTGGCGCTGGTCGCCTTCGGCGGACTGCTCCTCTACGGTGCCCGCCAGGGCCCGGCGGCGGCGCTGGTCGCGGTGCCCGCCGTGCTGCTCCAACTGCTCTTCGTGGTGCTGCTGGCGAAGGTCATGCCGCAGGTGCTGGGCGGTGTGCTGCGCCACCGGTTCGGCTGGGAGCTGTCCGCCCTGCTGGTCGGCCTGGTGATGGCCTGCCTCAACTCCGGCTGGTTCGCGCTCGGCTTCCTGGCCCGGCTCGGCGGCGGCGACTGGGCGGCCGGAACGGCCACCGCGCTGCGGGCGCTGCCCTCGGGCTGGACGGTGGTCGCGGTGGACGCGGCCCGCCGGGCGGACTGGGTGACGGCCGCCGCGGCGCTCGGCGGGCTGGCCGGCGTCTGCGGGCTGCTCCTGACCGCCTGGGCGGCACTGCTCGCCCGCCAACTGGTGCGCGGTGGCGGGCGCCGGGCCCGTCCGGTCGCCGCCCGCGTCGGGCGACGGCTGCTCCCCGACACTCCGGCGGGCGCGGTGCTGGGCAAGGAGCTGCTGCTCTGGCGGCGCGACCCGCGCCGGGCCCGGTTCCTGCGGACCGCGTTCTGGACGGGCGTGTTCACCGCGCTGCTCCCGCTGCTCGACGGCTACGACGTGCTGCTGCCGTGGGCGGGCGTGGTCGCCGCGCTGTTCGCCGGCGCGTTCTGCGTCAACCTGTACGGCCTGGACGCGGGCGCGCTCTGGCTGACCCTGGTGGTGCCGGGTGCGGCACGGGCCGACGTCCGGGCCCGGCAGGCCGCCTGGCTGCTGGTCACCGCCCCGGTGGCGCTGCTGCTGACGCTGGCCGCGCTGCCGGTCGCCCCGGGCGCCGTGCGGCCGTGGGTGTTCGCGGTGCTGCCGGCCGTGCTCGGCGCCGCGGCCGGGCTGATCCCGCTGATGTCGGTGTCCGCCGCCGCCCCGTCGCCCGACCGCCCCGGCGGCGGCCCGCTGGACGACCTCGCCGACGAGAGCGCCGAACACGTCCGCGCCCAGGGCCTGGCGGCGTTCTGGCTGCAACTGCCGGCCGCCCTGCCGGCGGCGGGCGTGGTGCTGGCCGGGACCCTGCTGTCCAGCGCGCCGCTGCGCTGGGCCGGGGTGCCGGCGGGCCTGCTCACCGGTGCGCTGTGCACATGGGCGCTGGGCCGCTCCGCCCGGCGCCGGCTGGAGGCGCGCGGCCCGGAACTGCTGGACGTGCTGCACAGGGGGCTCCGCCCCACCCTCCAGGGGGCCGCGGACGCGGGTCCGGCGGCGACCGGGCTCTCGCGCGGACGGTCGGTGGCGGTCGGCCTGCTGACCACCGGCGGTGTGCTGCTGGTCGCGCCCCAGGGCCTGGTCGCGCTGGCCATGACGCTGTTCGTGCCCTCCGCGCGCGGTTGGTTCCTGGCGCTCTACCTGCCCAAGGCGGTGGGGATACCGCTCGCGGTGGCGTTCATCCTGCTCGGCGCGCTCGGTCTGCGGGCGGCGCACGTGCTCAACCGTCCGGGCGATCCCGGAGACCCTGGCCGTGCCGCCCCGGCCACCAGGCCCCGCCGGCGGAGCTGGGACCATGACCGGGCGGCGGCCCGTCACCCCGGCGGCCCGCCCCCGCCCAGACCGTCCGATCACCGTCCGGAGGCCCGGTGAACCACACGACGCCCGCCGCCCCCGGCACCCCGCCGAGCCGCGCCGCCGCCGCGTCACCAAGCCGTGCCCCCGGCACCCCGCCGAGCCGCGTCCCCGCCGCGTCACCGAGCCGCGCCGCCGCTCTGGGCCGGCTGCTGGTGCTGACGGCCGTCCTGCCCGCCGAACTGGTGCTGCTGGCGGTCGTCCTGGGCGGCTTCGTGCTCTGGTTCGGCCTCGGGGTCTTCTTCCTCTTCCCCGCCACCACCCGGCTCACCCGGGCGGCGGCGGGCCTCGCCCGGGCCTACGCCGGCCGCTGGTCGGGTGTGCCGGTACCGCCGCCGTACCTGCCGCGCCCGGCGCTCGAACGCACCCTGCACGGCTGGTTCTGGACCGGCCACGACTACCAGCGGCGCCGCTGGTTCGCGAGCGTCTCGCGCACCCTGCGCTGGCTCTGGAAGGACCCGGCGACCTGGCGCGACGCCCTCTGGGTGGTGCTGAACCCGGCGCTCGGCGGCCTCCTCGCCGCCACTCCGCCGCTGCTGCTCGCCGCCGGCCTCTACACCTTCGGGCACGCCGTCCTGCCGCTGCCCGCACCGGACCTCGGCCCCGCCCGGGCCCTGCTCGACGGCGACCCGGGCCTCACCGCCGTCCTCGGCCTCGCGCTGGCCGCCGCCGGCCCGGCCCTGGCCCGCCCGGCGCTGCGCCTGCACGGCCGGTGGACCCGCGTCCTGCTCGGCCCCACCGAACGTTCCCGCCTGGCCCGCCGGGTCGAGCAGCTGACCGAGACCCGTCTGGAGGTCACCGAGGCGCAGGCCGCCGAGCTGCGCCGGATCGAGCGCGACCTGCACGACGGCGCCCAGGCCCGGCTGGTCGCGGTGAGCCTGCGCCTCGGCGCGGTCACCGCGCTGATCGACAGCGACCCGGCGCGGGCGAAGACGGTGGTGACGGAGACCCAGGAGAACGTCGCCCAGGCGCTCCAGGAGCTGCGCGACCTGGTCCGCGGCATCCACCCGCCGGTGCTCGCCGAGCGCGGCCTGGCCGAGGGGCTGCGCGCCCTGGCCCTGGACGTGCCGCTGCGCGTCGACGTGCGGGCCGAGCTGCCGGGCCGGGCGGAGTCCCCGGTCGAGTCGGCGGTCTACTACGCGGTCAGCGAGGCCCTGACCAACGCGGTCAAGCACGCCGGCGCGCGGTACGCCGCCGTCGACCTGGTCCACGTGGACGGGCTGCTGCGCGCCGAGGTCACCGATGACGGGCGGGGCGGCGCCGACCCCGGCCGGGGCACCGGCCTGCGCGGCATCCAGCGCAGGCTGGCCGCGTTTGACGGTACGCTCACGCTGGTCAGCCCCCCGGGCGGACCGACCCGGCTGACCATGGAGCTACCGTGCGCGTTGTCCTCGCCGAGGACCTCTACCTCCTGAGGGACGGCCTGTCCCTCCTGCTCGGCGCCCACGGGCACGAGATCGTCGCGGCGGTCGGCAGCGGACCCGAACTCGCCGCCGCGCTCGCCGAGCACCGCCCGGACGTCGCGGTGGTCGACGTCCGGCTGCCGCCCACCTTCACCGACGAGGGCCTCCAGGTCGCCCTCGCGGCCCGCCGGGCCCGGCCGGGCCTGCCCGTCCTGGTGCTCTCCCAGCACGTCGAGCAGCTGTACGCGCGTGAGCTGATCGCCGACGGCGCCGGGGCGGTCGGCTACCTGCTCAAGGACCGGGTCTCCAACGCCGGGCAGTTCATGGACGCGCTGCGCACCGTCGCCTCCGGCGGCACCGTGATGGACCCGCAGGTGATCACCCGGCTGCTCGCCCGCAACGCCGACGACCGCCCGCTCGCGCTGCTCACCCCGCGCGAGCGGGAGGTGCTGGCGATGATGGCCGAGGGGCGCTCGAACGCCGCGATCGCCCAGCGGCTGCACTTCAGCGAGGGCGCGGTCAGCAAGCACACCTCCGGCATCTTCGCGAAGCTGGGCCTCGGCGCCTCCGACGACGACAACCGCCGGGTGCTGGCCGTGCTCGCCTACCTCGACGGGACCCGTTCGGCCTGAACCGACGAGGCCCGTGCGGCGGTGCGGCGGGCGACCGGCGGCAGCCCCAGCCGGTGCGCGGCCGCGACGGCGAGCCCCGCGAGCAGCGACACCAGGTGCCCCACGGCGGCGACCTGACCGTCCGCGACCCCGCCGAACAGGTTGGGCGCCGCCCCCGCGAGCAGCACCAGCCACACCGCCCGCGACCACACCGGGCGGGCCCGGCACGCCGCCACCGTCAGCGCCGCGACCACCACGTAGGACGGGCCGGTGTCCAGGGCGTGCGCCGCCTCGGCGGGCAGCGCGCCGTGCTCGATCCGCCACCACACCAGCCCCTCGGCCAGCGCGGTCGCCGTCACCTGCACCAGGGCCAGCACCGCCACCGCCCGCCGCGCGCCGAGCGCCCCGACCACCGCGAAGACGGACAGCGCGAACACCGGCCAGACCCACACGGTGTCCTGCGGGACGAACGCCGAGACCGTCAGCGAGGCGATGGGGTGACCGTCCGGCCAGGGCCGCAGATTTCCCAGGTCGGTCGACGCCCATGCGCGCAGCGCCCACACCCGATCGGCCGGCAGCAGCCGCAGCACCGGCCACATCGCGGCCAGCGCGGTCACGTACCAGAACGCCGGATTGCGCAGGAGCGGCAGCAGCCGGCGCGCGGCGGGCGGCCGTGGCAGCACCCCTCGCCCCCTACCGGGCGCGGCGTCGCGGACGCGCCCCGCCGGCGACCAGCGCGCCCGTGGCGAGCACCACCGCGCCGGCCGCCAGCAGCCCGCCCCGGGATCGCCAGGACAGCACCGACCAGCGGGAGTTCGCCGAGAGCAGCGAGCCGACGCTCAGCCACGATCCGGCGGACAGCACGGACATCACCGAGCCGGCCGACCCGATCGACAGCACGCTGCCGGCCGAGCCGATCGAGAGCACCGACCCCGCCGATCCGATGGACAGCACCGACCCCGCCGACCCGATCGACAGCACGGAGTCCTGGGCGTAGGACGCCCAGGTGGACGAGCAGGCCGACGCGGCGGCCGCCGGCGAGCAATCACGAGGCTTGGTCACCCCGTGATCGTATGCCGCCCGCCCCCCGCCGGTCACCCGCCGAGGTGGGCCAGCGCGCCCTCCGCCACCGGGTAAGGCCGCTCGTCCGGCAGCAGCGCCCGGGCGGCGTCCACGCCGCCGTCGCGCAGCAGTGCCTGGATCCGCTGGGCCAGCGGCGTGACGTCGGTGATGGACACCGTCCACTCGTCCGCGTACCGTCGCGCCGCCTCGCCCGTCAGCCCGAGCTGCAACGAGCGGTACGGCAGCGGGCGCAGGTGCAGGTCGCGCTCGGGGTCCCACTGCACCCGGGCGGGCGCCCGCCTCAGCGAACGCTGCCAGGTCACCCGGTCCGGGTGCAGCCCGCGTTGGTAGCCCGCGAGGCAGGCGTGCTCCAGCGCCCACGCGAAGCCCGCGCGGTCGATCTCCACGGCGAGCACAATCTCCTGCCCCTCCTTGGTGGCCCACCCGCAGCGGTACATCATCCAGAGGAACGAGGGCTTGATCCAGGTCATCCGGTCGCGCTTCCACTGCGCGGGGAAACGCCCGTCCCGCGCCGCCGCCACGCCGATCTCCGGCCGGTAGGCCTGGTAGACGGTCACGGTGGTGGCCGTGTGGACGGCGCGGATGCGGTGGCGGGGCTCCAGCGCGTGCGGCGCGTGCGGCGCGGTGCTGGTCGGTGCGGCGATCATGCCGCCCAGGGTGGACCGGAGCGGGCGGGCTCCGCCACCGAATTCGGCCCGGCGGCCGGACACGCGCATCACCCGCACGCATCGGAGGCGCACCTCGGATGCGTGCGTGCGATGCAAGGCCATATACAGTTAAAGCCTTCGATTTGCAGGCCTATCCGCCCTGTGGAACCATAATCCATAAGCATTCAGTGGATCGAACATCGGAAAGTGAAGGATCATGTCGGACGGCGCGCGCGTCATCGTCGGAGTCAGCGGATCGTTGCACAGCCTGACCGCCCTGCACCGGGCGGCGGACGAGGCGCGTGACCGGGGCGCCGTCCTGGTGCCGGTGCTCGCCTGGACGCCGGCCGGCGGCGAGCACAACTACCGGCTGCGCCCCTGTCCGTCGCTGCTGCGCGCCTGGCAGGAGCTGGCCGACGCCCGCATGGACCAGGCCCTCGACGAGGCGTTCGGCGGCCTCCCGGCCGGCGTCCGGGTCGAGCCCCAGGTGGTGCGCGGCGAGGTCGGCCCGGCGCTGACCTCGCTGGCCGACCGCCCGGACGACCTGCTGGTGGTCGGCGCCGGCCGGCACGGCGCCCTGCGCACCACGGTCCGCCGGCTGTTCCAGGGCGGCTCGGTGAGCCGCTACTGCCTGGCGCACGCCCGCTGCACCGTGCTCGCCGTCCCGCCGTCCGACCTCCAGGCCGACCTGCGCGCCCTGCGCCGGGGCGTCGACCTGCGCGAACTCACCGACCTCGCCGCCTGAGTGGCATGAGCGCCCCGGCCGCGCCCGGCGGCGTCACTCGAAGCGCGTGACGTCGCCGGCGCCCCGGCGGACGATCTCCGGCCCGCCCCCGGAGAAGTCGACGACCGTCGTCGGCACCGTGCCGCAGTCGCCGGAGTCCACCACCGCGTCCAGCACGTGGTCCAGGCGCTCCTTGATCTCCCACCCCTGGGTCATCGGCTCATCGTCGCCGGGCAGCAGCAGGGTGCTGGAGACCAGAGGCTCGCCGAGCTCGGCGAGCAGTGCCCTGGTGACGGCGTGGTCCGGGATCCTGACCCCCACCGTCTTCTTCTTCGGGTGCATCAGCCGGCGGGGGACCTCCTTGGTGGCGGGCAGGATGAAGGTGTAGCTGCCCGGGGTGGCGGCCTTGACGGCGCGGAAGACGTTGTTGTCGAGCTGCACGAACTGCCCCAGCTGCGCGAAGTCCACGCACATCAGCGTGAAGTGGTGGCGCTCGTCGAGCCGCCGGATCGACCGGATCCGGTCCAGGCCGTCACGGTTGTCCAGCTGGCACCCGAGGGCGAAGCAGGAGTCGGTCGGGTACGCGATGAGGGCCCCGGACCTGAGACTGTCGGCCACGGTGCCGATGGTGCGCGGCTGCGGGGATTCCGGGTGAACGTCGAAGTACTTCGCCATTGGCCGACCCTACGGGATCCCGGCGGCGGACGGGCGACGCCACCCGGGTTCTGGTGGGCCGCCGCGCGGTCGCGTACGGTCGCGCGGTATGGCGGTCGACCAGGCTCGTGCGAACCGGATCTTCCTCCCCGGGACCTACGCCGGGGGCGTGCCCTACGAGTTGTTCCGCGAACTGCGCGCGGCCTCCCCGGTGTGCTGGGTCGAGGAGCCGCCGGTGGGGGAGTGGCCGGCCGGCCCCGGGTACTGGGCGGTGCTGCGGCACGCCGACGTCAAACACGTGCTGCGGTCGCCCGGGCTGTTCTCCTCGCACCTGGGCGCCACCCAGATCCGGGACCCCGACTGCGCGGCCGACCTGGACTTCGCCCGCGCCATGATGCTCAACCAGGACCCGCCGGACCACTCCCGGCTGCGACGCATCGTCGCGGCGGCCTTCACCCCACGGGCGCTGCGTGAGCTGACGGCCGCCATCGAGGCGCGCGCGGCGGACCTGATCGCCGCCGTCCGGCCGCTGGGCGAGGCCGACTTCGTGCCGCTCGCGGCCGACCTGCCGGTCTGGACCCTCGCCCGGATCCTGGGCGTGCCGGACCAGGACCGGCAGCTGCTGGTCGACTGGTCGAACCGGGTGATCGGCTACCAGGACGCGGACCAGGCCGACTCCAGCACCGCCGACCCGTCCGGCCTCACCGACCTGGGACGCGCCGCGCTCTCCCACCGCCCCACGGCGCTCACCACCCCGGACGGCCGCCCCGTCAACCCGCGCTCCCGCGCCGCGCTCGCCGACATGTTCGCCTACGCCCACGCGCTGGCCGAACAGCCGCCGCCCGGCAGCATCGTGGCCCGCATGCGGGACGCCGGACTCGGCACCGCCGAGTTCGAAACGATGTTCTTCCTCTTCGCCGTCGCCGGCAACGAGACCCTGCGCAACGGTCTGCCCGGCGGCCTGTACTCCCTGCTCACCCATTCCGACCAGTACCGACTGCTGCGCGCACGGCCGGAGTTGACGGGCTCGGCGGTGGAGGAGCTGCTGCGCTTCTGGCCGCCGGTGGTGGAGTTCCGGCGCACCGCCACCCAGGACGTCGAGGTGGCCGGGGTGACGATCCGGCGCGGTGAGAAGGTGGTCGTCTACCACGCCTCCGCCAACCGCGACGAGACCGTCTTCCCGGACCCCGACCGCCTGGACCTCACCCGCTCGCCCAACGACCACGTGAGCTTCGGCTTCGGCCCGCACTTCTGCGTGGGGGCGCAGCTCGCCAGGATCCAGCTGGCGGCCCTGCTGCGCCGGACCGTCGCCGGGCTGCCCGGCCTCGAACTCGCCCCGGGGGCGGAGCCGAGGCGGCTGGTCTCCAACTTCCAGAACGGGCTCAAGAGTCTGCTCGTCCGCTGGTGACCGGCCCGGCGCTCCGCTCTCCGGCGACGGCGACGGTGGCGGTGGCCCAGCACGCCTCGGCGTACGCCCGCACCAGCGGCCGGTGCTCGTCCTCGCGGCCCCAGGCCAGGGCGCGGCGGGTGGCGCCGAGGCCCGCGATCAGGGCCTCGCAGGTCTCCTCCACGCCCGCGGTCCCGGCACCGACGCGTGGCGGGCGGCCGGCGCGGGCGTCCAGGGCCAGCCGGTGGTCGTGCGGCGGGCCGGCGCTCGGCGGGAGGGCGAGAACGGCTCGTGCTCTGACCGCAAAGGTTCACCGGGTTTGCTGCACTCCTGGCGGGGACTACTTCTTGCGCCGGCTCTCGATCTCGGCAGACAGCACGACCATGTCGTGCAGATGCGTGTAGTACTTGGCCGCGTACTCGTCGTCGATCGCCGGAAGGACCTTCCGGAACGCCGACGTCAGCCGCGTCAGGCGTGCGTGGGCCTGTTCGCTGAGCAGATCTTCGTGGACACAGGTGGCGTAGGCATAGGCGTCCGAGTCGAGCATCACCATGTCCCAGCCCTCGATGTCCACGCCGCGGAAGTCGGGCGGGAACGGCCTGGCCATGTGCTCTGCCATCATCTGCGCAAGCGCGCCGAGCTTCTCGTCAACCATGGGGAGATCCTGCCAGGCAACCCGGCGAACCTTTGCGGTCACAGCACTCGTCGAGCAGATCCGCGAAGCCGGTCCCGGCGCGGGCGGCGAGCGGCTGCGTGTCGGCAGGGCGACCAGACGGGGCTCCTCGGCGGCCCCGTCCAGCCGAAGCGCTCCTCGTCGGGCAGCGGCAGCCGGACGAAGGCGACGTCCACGCCGCCGTCCGCCAGGCCGGCCGCCGTCCCCGGCGGCACCCTAGTCATCGGGCGTGTCATGGCGCAGGGCGCCGATCACCGCCCAGGCGACGGAGACCACCGGGACGGCGACCATGGCGCCGAGGACGCCGCCGAGCACGGCGCCGCCGGTGACGGAGAGGGCGACGGCGACCGGGTGGATGCGGACGGACCAGCCGAGCACGAGGGGGTGCAGGAGGTGGCCCTCGATCTGGCCGATCACCACGATCAGGCCGAGGACCAACAGGGCCACCACCGGGCCGCGGGCGGCCAGGGCGACCAGCGAGGCGATCGCCAGCGCGATCGGGGAGCCGATCAGCGGGATGAGCGCGGCGACGAACTCCAGCACGACCAGCGGCAGGACCAGGGGCACCCGCAGGACGACGAGGGCGATGCCGACCAGGACGGCGTTGGTGGCCGCGACGATCAGCACGCCGCGGGTGTAGCCGGCGAAGGTGTGCCAGGCGGCGTGGCCCGCCCGCTCCCACACCGGCCGGGTGCGGGCGGGGAACTGGTGCTGCGCCCAGGTCCACATCCGCTCGCCGGAGTGCAGGAGGAAGACCGAGCAGAAGACCGCGAGCGCCAGCCCGGTGAGCAGTTCGACGGCCCGCCCGGCGCCGCTGAGGGCGGTGCTGAGCAGCATCGAGCGGTGGGTGGCGATGAAGTCGCCGATCCGGGCCTTCAGATCGGTGACCGTGCCGGGCTGCAGGTGGAAGGGGGCGCCGGTGAGCCAGCGGTCGATCCGGCCGAGGCCGCCGCGCAGTTCGCCGCCCAGCCGGCCCCACTCGTCGGCGACGGTCGTTCCGACCAGGGTGAGGACTCCGGCGACCAGCGCGACGGCGCCGACGAGGCAGAGCAGGACGGCGAGCGAGCGGGGCATCACCCGGGCCAGCAGGTCGACCGGCGGGCGCAGCACGGAGGTGATGACCAGCGCCAGGAAGAGGGCGATCACCGGCAGTTCGAGCCGGGCGAGGACGGTGACCGCCAGGTAGGCGGCCACGCCGAGCACCACCAGCCGCCAGGCGTACCCGGCGGCGGTCCGCAGCCCGGGCGGGACACGCTCGTCGTCGCGGCCGCCGTCACGGCG
>NZ_BAAAKJ010000062.1:12682-19731 GCF_039527695.1 Kitasatospora putterlickiae | reverse complement strand
CGCCCGCCGCCGCCACCGGCCCGGACGCCGGACCTACCGCCCGGCCTGGCGAGGCTGCCGGGTCTGCCGGGCCTGCCGGGGCGGCGCCGCGGGCGCCCGCGTGCTGCGGTCATGGCGCGCCGGCTCAGGGCCGGAACAGCACCTTGACCACCCCGTCCTGCTTGCGCTGGAACATCTCGTAGGCGGCCGGCGCCTCGTCCAGCGGCAGGTGGTGGGTCGCGAAGCCGTCCACGCCGAGCGGATCGCCGTCGCCCAGCAGCGGCAGCAGGTCGTCCGTCCAGCGCCGTACGTTGGCCTGGCCCATCCGCAGCCGCAGCTGCTTGTCGAACATGGTCAGCATCGGCAGCGGATCCGTCATGCCGCCGTACACGCCGGACAGCGAGACGGTGCCGCCGCGCCGCACCATGTCCACGGCCAGGTGCAGGGCGTGCAGCCGGTCCAGGCCGACCCGGGTCATCAGCCGGGAGGCCAGCGCGTCCGGCAGCAGCGAGGTCGCCCGCTGCGCCGCGGTGGCGGTGGGGGAGCCGTGGGCCTCCATGCCGACGGCGTCGATCACGGCGTGCGGACCGCGTCCGTCGGTGAGCTCCTTGGCGGCGTCGACCACCCGGGAGCCGAGCCGGGCGAGGTCGAGCGCCTCGACGCCGCGCTCCCGGGCGCGCTCCAGCCGTTCGGGCACCAGGTCGACGCCGATCACGGTGGCCGCGCCGCGGTGCCGGGCGATCCGGGCGCACATGTCGCCGATCGGGCCGAGCCCGAGCACGGCGACACTGCCGCCGGGCGGCACCTCGGCGTACTCCACCGCCTGCCAGGCGGTCGGCAGCACGTCGGACAGCAGGACGTAGCGGTCGTCCGGCGGGCCGTGCGGGACCACCACCGGCAGCGTGTTGCCGAACGGCACCCGCAGCAGCTCCGCCTGCCCGCCGGGGACCTGCCCGTACAGCTTGGTGTAGCCGAACAGGGCCGCGCCGGTTCCGTAGGCGTGCACCTGGGTGGTCTCGCACTGGGACTGCAGGCCCTTCACGCACATGAAGCAGGTGCCGCAGGAGAGGTTGAACGGCACCACCACGCGCTCGCCGACCGCGACCGCGTGTACGGCGCTGCCGACCTCGCGCACCACGCCCATCGCCTCGTGGCCGAGGATGTCGCCCTCGTCGAGGAAGGCGCCGAGGACCTCGTACAGGTGCAGGTCCGATCCGCAGAGCCCGGTGGTGGTGACCTCGACCAGGACGTCGGTGGGCTCCTGGAGCACCGGGTCGGGGACGGAGTCGACCCGGACGTCGCGGCGCCCGTGCCAGGTCACGGCTTTCATGGTGTGCTCCTCGGGGGGACGGACGCGCCCTGGGGGCTCAGGACGCCGTCGGTTCGTTGTGGGACCGGGCGGCCCGGCGGCCGAGGACGGTGAGGCGGTCGAGCGGGCCGCCACGCCGGTGGCGGGCCGCCGCCCGGACGCCCGGCACTCCGTGCTCGGGGGCGGATCCGGCGGACGGCAGCAGCCGCGCGGTGAGGGTGAGCAGCCGGCCGGTGGTGGCGGGCGCGAGTCCGTGGGCGCGCGCGGCGGCCTTGGCGAGCGGGGTGAGTATCAGCTCCCGGCGGCCGGTCTCGATCGCCCGGACGATCCGGTGGGCGGCCCGTCGCGCGTCCATCGACAGCAGCGGCAGCGAGGCGGCGGTGGAGAACCAGGCGAACTCGCGCCCGGGCCGGCCGGCGAACTCGGCGGCGGTCTGCGAACCGGTCCGCATCAGCCCCGGGATGACGGTGGTGACCCGGATCCCGTACGGCGCCAGCTCCGCGGCGAGCCCCTCGGAGAGGCCGGTGAGCGCGAACTTGGCGGCGACGTACGGCAGCAGGTGCGGCGCGGGGACCTTGCCGCCGATCGAGCCGATCATCACGATCGAGCCCGCGCCGCGCGCCCGCATCGCCGGCAGCACCGCCTGGACCAGCCGCAGCGGCGCCATCACCATCAGCTCGTGCGCCCGCCGGAAGTCCTGCTCCTGCATGGCGGCGAGCGGTCCGACCTGGATCAGGCCGGCGTTGTTGACCAGCAGGTCCACCTCGGCGCCGAAGTGCTCGCGCACCGCGTCGAGCAGCCGGGACGGGGCGTCGGCGGCGGTCAGGTCGGTGGCCGTCGCGGCCACCTCGCCGGGGCGGCCGCGCAGCTGTCGGACGGCCCGTTCCAGGGCGAGTTCGTCGCGGCCGCAGAGCATCACCCGGCAGCCGCGGTCGGCGAGCTCGCCCGCGATCAGCAGTCCGAGTCCGCGTGAGGAGCCGGTCACCAAGGCGGTGCGTCCGGCCAGGTCGTTTCCGCCGAGCATCGGCCGTGCCCTCCTTCGAGTCGGGGACGTCCAGTCGCCCGGCGTCTGTCCGGGGACGCCGTCGCCAAACCCGCGCGCCGAACTCGCACGCCCGAACCCGTGCGCCGAACCCCCGTACGCCCGAACCCGTGCGCCGAACCCCCGCACGCCCAAACCCGCGTGCAGAACCCCCGCACGCCGACCCCGCCGGAGCGCCCCCGGCGGGGTCGACGCGCGCGGGACCGGGGTCAGCCGGCGCGGAGCAGGCGCGCGCTGTTCTCGGCCGGGTGGCGGGCGAGGTAGCGGGAGCGGATGGCGGCGACGATCTCGGCGCTCGCGGTGCCGCTGCCGTACGGGGAGGGCCGCGCGGCCAGGGAGCCGACGGCGTCCGGGTCCGCGAGCAGCTCCCGCAGGGCGAGGTCGAGCTGGGGGCCGGGCCGGACCAGCCGGGCGAAGCCGGCCCGGACCGCCTCGGGCCGCTCCGTGGAGTTGCGGACCACGATCAGCGGGCGCTTGAGCACCGTGCACTCCTCCTGGACGCCGCCGGAGTCCGAGACCAGCAGCCGGCAGCCGGCGGCCAGGGCGAGGAAGGTGCGGTGGTCGACGGGGGGCACCGGGCGCAGCCCGGCGAGCGCGCCGGTGAGCCCGAACCGCTCGATCGCCGCCCGGGTGCGCGGGTGCAGCGGCAGCACCACCGGCAGTTCCAGCGCGGCGAGTTGGCCGAGGATCCGGCCGAGCCGGGCCGGGTCGTCGGTGTTCTCGGGCCGGTGCAGGGTGGCCAGCAGATAGCGATCGGGGCGCAGCCCGTAGCCGCTCAGGACGGCGTGGGCCTCGGCCGGGCCGGGCAGCGACTCCAGGGTGGCCTCGACGACGGTGTTGCCGGTGACCACCACCTGGTCCGCCTCGATCCCCTCGCGCAGCAGGTGGGCGGCGGCGGTCGCGGTCGGGGCGCAGTGCAGGTCGGCGAGCGGGGCGATGAGGCGGCGGTTGGCCTCCTCGGGCATGTCGGGGTCGAAGGAGCGCAGGCCCGCCTCGACGTGCACGACGGGCGCGCCCGCGCAGTGGGCGGCGAGCGCGCCGGCGGCGGCGGAGTTGGTGTCGCCCTGGACCACCACGGCGGCGGGCGGGTGCTGGGCGAAGTGGTCGCTGAGCACGCTGACCATGCGGCCGATCTGCCGGCCCCGGGCCTCGCCGGCGACGCCGCTGAGCGTGAGGTGCGGATCGGGGAGGGCGTACTGCCGGAAGAACGCGGTGGTGAGTCCGGGATCCCAGTGCTGGCCGGTCCAGACGACGCGGGCGGATTCCTCCAGGAGCCGAACCACACCGGCGAGTTTGACGATTTCCGGTCGGGTGCCGAGGACCACGGCTATGTCGGCTGAGGGCATTCGGGCTCCCTTGACGGTGCGTCCGATCCATTGATCGGGGCATTCGAACTTCGGGTCACAAGATGGCCGTCGGCGGTGAGAAGCGGCAACCGATGGTGATCAATGTCCCCCGAATGGCGCAATGGCCCACCGACGCGCCACGCCGGCGACGCGCCGACGACACGCCGATCAGCCCAAGTGGGGACGGCATTGTTTGAACGCTGACCATCAAAGATCAGATTTTCAGTCCATGATGTGCCAGCAGCACGGGAGTTCGACCCGTCGGCGGAGTCGCACACCGTTCGTCTCCGCCCGGCCGGCTCCGACGTGCCCCGCGCCGCCCCCCTTCCTTTGGGCTGCGTCCGATGCCGCCCGACCCCTTCCACGGCGCGGCATCAGCCCCCCCCTTGTGATCTCCCGTTCTTCGACGAGAGGAATTCCCCCATGTACGGATCTGTGGCCGGCGGCCTTCCGCCGGCGGCCGGTGGCGGCGCCCTGGCCGCGACCGGATCGGTGGGCATAGGTGTCACCGCGTCGGTCGCGGTGGCCCTGGTACTGCTGGGCCTCGGCCTGCTCCGCCGCAGCAGGCTGCGCCGGAGCGAGGGTCCGGGCGAGGACTGAGCCGCGTCATGACCGAATCCCTGTCGCACCCGCTCGCGCCCCGCCGGCACGCCGCGGCCCGGGCCGGGCGCTCCCCGGTCGGGGTGCTGTGCGGCGCCGTGCTGCTCGGTGTGTGCGGCTCGCTGGTGGCCGGCGAACGCGCCTACCGTTCCCAGGAGAGCCGCAGCACGGCGTGGCTCGTCGAGCACCTCCTGGGGATGCGCACCCTGTTGCTCGAAGGGCCGACCGCCC
Organism: Kitasatospora putterlickiae; assembly: GCF_039527695.1. Lineage (NCBI taxonomy): Bacteria > Bacillati > Actinomycetota > Actinomycetes > Kitasatosporales > Streptomycetaceae > Kitasatospora > Kitasatospora putterlickiae. The sequence goes on along the minus strand of NZ_BAAAKJ010000062.1, from coordinate 15,224 downwards.
CCGTCCTGTACGCCGGCGACCACACCGGCCTGGACCGGGGCGTCGCCCTGACCACGGGGTGCAGCAGCGCGCTGCTGATCGCCCCGCTCGCCCTGGTGACGGCGCTGCTGCTGCTCTTCGGCAACCGCCGGCCCGGCCGCGTCCTGCTGGCCTTCGCCGTCGCCGCCACCCTGGTCGTGGCCACCAACCTCGCCCGGCTCACCCTCGTCCTGGTGATGCAGCACCGTTACGGCTCGGAGGGGTTCGGCTGGACGCACGTCCTGTTCGGCTCGGTGCTGATGATGGCCGCCGCCCTGGTCGCGGCCCTGCTCTTCCTGCGGCTGCTGCCCCGCAGCGGCCCCGCCGCACCCGCGGCGAGCGCCGCGGCCGCGCCCGGCCCCGCGAGCGGGGAGGACACGCCGTGACCCTGCTGGACACCTCCGTCTCGCTCTCCTTCGTCCTGGGCGTCGGCTTCCTCGCCTACGTCGTGGTGATCGTGCGCGGCTTCCTGCGGGACCGGCCGGCGCCGCCCGGTGACCCGGACGGCTTCACCTGGCACTTCCTGGTCCCCTGCCGGGACGAGGAGGCGGTCATCGCCACGACCCTGGACTACCTCGCCGAGCACTTCGCCGGCGCCACCGTCTGGGTCGTCGACGACGCCTCCGAGGACCGCACGGCCGAACTCGTCCGCACCTGGCCGGCCACCTCCGACCGGCTCACCGTCCACCTGGTGTCCCGGCGGGCGCCCGAGGCGCGGACCGGCAAGGGCGACGCGCTGAACGCCGGCTACCGGGCACTGGAGGCTGCGCTGCCCCCCGGTACCGACCCCGCGCGGGTGGTGGTCTGCGTGCTCGACGCCGACGGCCGCCCCTCGCCCGGCGCGTTCGCCGTGTGCGCCGGACCGACCCTCTTCGGCGACCCCGGGATCGGGGCGGTCCAGGTCGAGGTGCGGATGTCCAACCGTGACGTGCCCCGGCCGCTGCCCGGCCGGGGCGCGTTCGCCAACCGGCGGGCCCGGCTGCTCGCCCGCCTCCAGGACATCGAGTTCCGCGGGCCGATATCCGCCATGCAGATCACCCGGCGCCGCACCGGCACCGTCAACGTCGGCGGCAACGGCCAGTTCACCCGGCTCTCCGCGCTGCGCGAGGTGGACCGCGGCGGCGGGCGGCCGTGGGGCAAGGCCCTGCTGGAGGACTACGAGCTGGGCCTGCGGCTGATGCTGGCGGGCTGGCGCAACGGCTACACCACCGACGCCTGGGTCGACCAGGAGGCGCTGTGGAGCATGCGCCAGCTGATCACCCAGCGGGTGCGCTGGGCGCAGGGCTCGATGCAGTGCACCCGCTACCTCCGGGAGATCTGGGGCTCCCGGGCGTTCGGCACGGCGGGCTTCCTGGAGGTGCTCTACTTCATGAGCCAGCCGTGGCTGCAACTCGTCGGCCTGGTGGTGTACACCGTGCCGATCGCGGCCTTCGGCTACAACCTGCTGATCTACCCGGAGTTCGTGCTCGCCTTCCTGCGGCAGGGCGGCGCCCTGCTCCTGCTGCTCTACCTGGTGCTGGGCGTCGGCGAGTTCGCCGTCTGGGGGCCGCTGTACCGGCGGCGCTGCGAGCCGGCCGTCGGACGGCGGGCCGCGCTCGGGTACGGGCTCGCGCTGGCCCTGTACGCGGCCACGACCTACCTGGTCGCCGTCCGCGCCGCCTGGCGGGTGCTGTGCCGGCGCAACTCCTGGCACAAGACCGCCCGGGTCGCCGCCGCCCCGGCCGCGGCGGCTCCCGCGCCCGCCCCGGCGATCGTCGGCGAGCCGGCCGGGTGAGCGCCCGCCGATCCGCCCGCGCCCCACCGCGACCCGGCGACTTCCCCCGTGCCCACCTCACCTCCCCGCCCGTCCCACGAAAGGCACCACCACCATGACCTCTCGTCGCACCCGCACCCGCACCCGCCTGCTCGCCGGCGCCGCCGTCACCGCCGCCACCGCCGCGCTGGTCTGCACCGCGAGCCCGGCCTGGGCAGCCCTCTCCGCGCCCGAGGCCAACGCCTTCGTCGTCTCCGCCGACGCCGTCGCCGGCATGGTGGCCGTCGCCCCGACGCCCGCCTCCAGCTACCCCGCGGGCGGCACCCAGACCGTGGTCGGCGTCAACGTCGGGCCCTTCGCCAGCAACGCGCTGCTCACCGCCACCACCGCGGGTGACCCGCAGGCCGGCACCTCCAGCGCCTCCGCCACCATCGACTCGCTCGGCGTCGATCTGGGCGTCGCCACCGTCTCGCTCACCGGCGTCAACTCGACCTGCACCGCCACCCCGACCGGCGCCACCGGCTCCGGCGTGATAGCCGGGGGCAGCGTCAAGCTCCCGCTGCTCCCCGCGATCAACCTGCAGGCCGGCGCCGGGCCCAACACCGGGATCGACATCCCCGGCGTCGGCACCATCCTCCTCAACGAGCAGACCACGGACGCCAACGGCGTCCTCTCCGTCAACGCGGTCCGGATCTCCCTGCTGCCGATCCTCAACGCCGCAGACCTGGTGATCGGCCACGCGGAGTGCGGCGGCGCCGCGCCCGCCGAGGC
>NZ_BAAAKJ010000062.1:0-12671 GCF_039527695.1 Kitasatospora putterlickiae | reverse complement strand
CGGCCCGACCGGCACCCGGGCTATCCGGCGGCCGGGACCAGCCGGACCGGCAGGGAGCGCAGGGCGTTCACGATGAACGACTCCTGCGGGAGCAGCTCATCCCGCCGCACCGCGAGTTCGGCGCCGGGGAAGGCGTCGAACAGGGCGCTGAGGGCCTCCTCCGCCTCCATCGTCCCGAGGGCCGCGCCCAGGCAGTAGTGGCGGCCGTGGCCGAAGGCCAGGTGGGTCTTGTCGGGCCGGGTCAGGTCGAACTCCTCCGGCCGGTCGGGGTGCAGCCCGGGGTCGCGTCCGGGCGCGCCGAAGTCGAAGATGACCGGCTCGCCCGCGCGGATCACCACGCTCTCGCCCAGGTCGATGTCCTCGGCGGCGAAGTACAACGGCAGGTGCATCACCGGTGCCTCCAGCCGCAGCGTCTCCTCGACGGCGTCGCGCCAGGTCGCCCCGCCGGAGCGGATCAGCGCCAGCTGCCGGGGGTGGGAGAGCAGCAGCGCCACCGCGTGGTCGATCAGGTTGACGGCGGTCTCCGACCCGGCGCCGATCATCAGGATCAGCGTGGAGATCAACTCGTGCTCGCTGAGCCGGGAGCCCTCGGCGTCGCGGGTGGCGAGCAGTTCGCTGGTCATGTCGTCGCCCGGCTCGGCCCGCTTGGTGGCGGCCAGCCGCGCCATGGCGGCGAACAGGTCGTCGAGGACGCCCTTCGCGTGCTCGGGGGTGGCGTCGGTCGCCAGCACGCCGTCCACCACCCGCCGCACCTCCGGCCGCTGCTCCTCGGGGACGCCGAACAGGTCGCAGATCAGCGTGGTCGGCAGCGGGTAGGAGAGGCGGGTGTGCAGGTCGACGGTCTCGCCGGGCGCGGTCGCGCGCAGCCCGTCGAGCAGGGCGGTGACGATCGCCCGCACCCGGGGCCGCAGCGCCTCCACCCGGCGGGGCCCGAACGAGGGCGCGGTGAGGGTGCGCAGCCGGTGGTGGTCCGCGCCGTCGCTGGTGAACATCGACTCCACCGCCACCCAGCTGGCCAGCGGCCAGTCCGGGCCGACCCGGCCCTCGATCCAGTCGGGCCAGTGGCGGCGGGCGTTCTTGGCCAGCCGGGGGTCGGCGAGCAGGCTCCTGGCGACGTCGGCGCGGGTCACCGACCAGGCCGGTACGCGGCCGGGGAGCTCGACCCGGGCGGCCGGGCCGTGGGTGCGCAGATGGGCGGCCTCGCCGTGCAGGTCGGTGCCGAGGGTGTCGAGGGTGTGGGTGTAGGGGCAGCGGGGTTCCATGGGCCCTCCTGGAGGGGGAGCGGCGGTCGGAAACGGTCGGCCGGTGGTGCGACCGTACGACCGCCGGCGCGGTGGCGAAAGGGCGCTCACGCACCGTTCCGCACGCCCGGGGGCGGCGCCCCCCGAGGACCGGCGTGAGCGGGGCCTACCCTCCTTATGACAACAGCATTGACGTGAGTCGGCACCCCCGGTTTCATGGCTCGCACTTCCCCCACCCTCACACCCCCACGACAAGGCGGTGATCCCTTGGCATCGACGGCGAAGGCCACGGGCAGCGGACCGAGAATCGACGCGGACGGCCCCCACGTCTCCATGCGGCGCTCCCTCGGCCTCCTCGACGGGGCGGCGATCGCCGCCTCCAGTACCGCCGCGACCAGCAGCATCGGCATCGGCCTCGGTCTGATGGCCGGGGTCGTCGGGCTCCACCTGCCCGCGATCATGCTGCTGGCGTTCCTCCCGGTGCTCGCCATCGCGGGCGGCTACGGCCGGCTGAACGCCGCCGATCCGGACGCCGGCAGCAGCTACCGCTGGGTCGGCCGCACGCTCAGCCCCTGGCTCGGCTTCCTCACCGGCTGGGTGAACACCGTCGGCACCGTGGTGTTCATGGCCTACACCACGACCGTGACCGGTTCCTCGATCATCCAGCTCCTCGACCTGGCCCACCTGCGCAGCGTCGCGGGCCTGCGGCTGGACGCGGACTCGACCGTGCAGTGCACCCTGATCGGCCTGGCCGTCCTGGTCGGCGCCGCGCTGGTCGCGGTGCGCGGGCTCGACCTGGCCGCACGGCTGCAGAAGGCGCTGCTGGTCTTCGAGTACGCGGTGCTGCTCGGCTTCTGCGGGTACGGGCTGTTCGCCGGTGACCAGCCGTTCTCGCTCCAGTGGTTCAACCCCTTCGCGATCCCGTCCTTCGAGGCGCTGGCGCAGGGCATGGTGCTCGCGGTGTTCTGCTACTGGGGCTTCGAGTCGGTGTTCAGCGTCGGCGAGGAGGTCCGCGACGCGCGTGACGCCTCCCGGGGCGGCATGCTCGCCCTCGTGGTCATGCTGCTGATGTTCCTGCTCGCCGGCACGGCCTTCCAACGGGTGCTCCCGCTCGACGAGTTGGCGGACAACGGCGCGCACGGGCTGGCCTACTTCGGCGCCCGGCTGGCCGACCAGCCGCTGGCCGCGCTGCCGTTGATCGCGCTGATGCTCTCCGCGGTGGCCTCCCTGCAGTCCTCGGTGATCCCGACCGCCCGCGGGATGTACGCGATGGGGCGCGACGGCGTGCTCGGCCCGGTGTGGACCAGGCTGCACCCCAAGTACTCGACGCCCGCCGTGGGCACCCTGCTGATCACCGGGGTCGCGGTGGTGCTGGCGCTCTGCGCGGTCACCGTGCCGACCGTCAACGACCTCGTCTCCGCCGCCGTCAACGCGATCGGCATCGTCGTCGCGCTCTACTACGCGCTCACCGCCGTCGCGTCCGCCGTCCGCTTCCGCCACCTGCTGCGCACCGACCTGCTGGAGGGCCTGCGCGCGGTGGTCGGCCCGCTGCTCGGCGCGGCGACCCTGCTGTTCGTCGGCGGGTACCTGGCCTGGACCTTCTACGACTCCACCGACCACTTCGAGCTCGCCGCCGACAACGGCTGGTTCCAGCTCTCGGTGGCGGTGATGATGATCGTCACCGGCCTGCCCGTGGCGGCCTGGGCCCGCTGGCGGCGCCGCTCGCCCTACTTCCTCGGTGACGCCCGCTGAGCCGGACCGCACCACCGTGAACCACCCCGCACGACCCGAGAACGGAGCACCACCCATGAGCAAGGCCGATCTGGTCCTCACCCGCGGCCCCGTGCACACCGGCGACGCCGCCCGCACCCGGGCGAGCAGCCTGGCCGTGACCGGCGGACGGATCACCGCCGTCGGCCACGACGAGGTCCGCGAGCTGATCGGTCCCGGCACCGAGGTCGTCGACCTCACCGGCAAGCTGCTGCTGCCCGGCTTCCAGGACGCGCACATCCACGCGGTCTACGGCGGTGTCGAACTGGCCTCCTGCGACCTCACCGGCACCGTCGGCGTCGCCGACTACCTGGCGCGGATCCGCGGCTACGCCGAGGCCCACCCCGAGCAGGAGTGGATCACCGGCAGCGGCTGGTCGATGGAGAGCTTCGAGGGCGGACTCCCGACCCGGCAGCTGCTCGACTCGGTCGTCCCGGACCGCCCGGTCTACCTGACCAACCGCGATCACCACGGCGCCTGGGCGAACACCCGGGCCCTGGTGCTCGCCGGCCTCGACCGCGACACCCCCGACCCGGCCGACGGCCGGATCGAGCGGGAGCCCGACGGCACCCCGAGCGGCGTGCTCCAGGAGGGAGCCACCGCCCTGGTCGCCCGGATGCTGCCGCCGGTCACCGCCGCCGACCGGCTGGAGGGGCTGCTGCGCGCCCAGCGGCTGCTGCACTCGCTCGGCGTCACCGGCTGGCAGGACGCCCTGCTCGGCGTCTTCAACGGCCAGCCGGACCCGTCCGACGCCTACCTGGCCGCCGCGCGCTCCGGCGCGCTGACGGCCCGGGTGACCGGTGCGCTCTGGTGGGAGCGCGACCGGGGCGCCGAGCAGATCCCGGAACTCGTCGAGCGGCGTGCCGCGCTGGCGCACGGCAGGTTCCGGGCCGGCTCGGTGAAGATCATGCAGGACGGCATCGCGGAGAACTTCACCGCCGCCATGACCAGCCCCTACCTGGACGGCTGCGGCTGCGCCACCGCCAACTCCGGTCTCAGCTTCGTCGATCCGCTCGCCCTGCGCGGGTACGTCACCGAACTCGACGCGCTGGGCTTCCAGGTGCACTTCCACGCGCTGGGCGACCGGGCGGTGCGCGAGGCACTGGACGCGATCGAGGCCGCCCGCGCCACCAACGGATGGCGCGACACCCGGCACCACCTCGCGCACCTCCAGGTGGTGCACCCGGACGACGTGCCGCGCTTCGCCCGGCTCGGCGCCGTCGCCAACATGCAGCCGCTGTGGGCGGCCCACGAACCGCAGATGGACGAGCTGACCATCCCGTTCCTCGGCCCGGAGCGCGCCGCCTGGCAGTACCCGTTCGGCGCGCTCCAGCGGGCCGGCGCCACCCTCGTGGCGGGCAGCGACTGGCCGGTGAGCAGCCCGGACCCGCTGGCCGGCCTGCACGTGGCCGTCAACCGGCGGGAGCCGGTCGCCGCCGACGACCGGGTGTTCCTGCCCGAGCAGCGGCTCGACCTCGCCTCCGCGATCGCCGCCTACACCGCCGGGTCGGCGTTCGTGAACGGCCACGACGACGCCGGCGTCCTCGCCCCGGGGCGGTGGGCCGACCTGGTCGTCCTCGACCGCGACATCCTCACCGGCCCGCCCGAGGAGATCGCCGAGGCCAGGGTGCTGCGGACCTACGTCGGCGGCGAGCTGGTGCACGCGGCCGACTGACCGGCCAGGCCCGCCGCGGCGGCCCGGCCCGCGCCCGCGCTCAGCGCGTGGCCGCGAGCCGGGCCGCGGCGGCGTCCAGCAGCAGGTCCAGCGCGTACGGGTAGCCGCTGTGCCGCATGTCGGCGGCGAGCAGGTGCACGGTGGCGGCGATGTGCGGGTTGGCCGCGGCGTCGAGCCGGGCGTACGAGGCGTTCCAGGCCCGCAGGTCCGCCGAGTGCGCGACGGCCGGCAGGGCGAGCGCGGCGGCGTCCAGGACGGCGAAGCCGAGGCTCTGGTCGATGAACGCGTGGTAGATCCGCACGGCCTCCGGATCGGGGAAGCCCGCGGTGCGCAGCACACCGAGGATCGCCTCCACGGCGGCGATCTCGTGGACGCGTCCGGTGGTGCGGTGGGCGGCGAGCAGCGCGGCCTGCGGGTGGGCCTGGTAGCAGGCGTGGAGCCGCAGGCCGATGTCCCGCAGGTCGGCCCGCCAGTCCCCGGTGGCGCGCCAGCCGTCCTGGGCGCGGGCGATCAGCTCCTCGGCGATCGCGAGCAGCAGGTCGTCGGCGCTCTGGAAGTAGCGGTAGACCGCGCTGGGGTCGGCGCCCAGCGCGGCGCCGAGCCGGCGGACGGTGAGGGCCTCCGCGCCGTGCTGCCCGACCAGCCGCAGGGCCGTGTGGACGATCAGCTCGTGGGAGAGCACGACCCCCTGCTTGGTGGGCCGGCGGCGCCGCCGCTGGGGCTCGGACACTACGCGTTCGCTCATCCCGGCAGGCTACGTCAACATCCTTGACGTAGGACAGGGGTCGGTCGACGGCAACCCGGGTAACCTGCCGGAGTGGTCCAGGGGTTCGGAGTGACGGAGTTCCAGCTGGTGCTGCTGCGGCGGATGGCGGACTTCCGGCCGGAGCTGGTCGAGGACGCGGTGCGCCGGCTGGGGGCGACCCGGGCGGGCATGCGCGAGGCGAACAAGCGGTGGCAGGCGATGGTGCGCGCGCCGGGGTTCCCGTCCGGCGCGCGGCGCTACACCGCCGTGCTCGGTGCGCCGCAGGAGGTGGTGGCGCGGCGGATCGGGGACCTGGTCTGCACCGCGCGGCAGTGGGCGCTGCCGCTCTGGCCCGGGCTGCGCTTCGAGGTGCTCCTCGGCCCGGGCGGCGCGGAGCTGAACGCGTGGCTGGTGCGGGCGCCCGGCGGTCCGTCGCCCGCGCCGCGTTCGCTCGCCGAGCTGACGCCGTGGAGCTGCGTGGTGGCCGACGTGGGGGAGGCGTTCCCGCCCGCCGTGCCGCGCGAGGGCGGCGCGCCGACCAGGTTCCAGCTGGACTTCACCGCCACGGACGCCGACGGCCGTCCCCGTGCCTGCACGGCGGACTTCACCTGGGGGCTGCTCCAGGAGGTGCGTCCCGCCGGGAACGGTTAGCCGTGGTGCACGGTGCGCCCGGCGACGACGGTGCGCTCCGGCAGCAGGTCGCGCAGGTCGTCGACGGGGTGGCTCAGCGGGTCGGCCGGCCACAGCGTCAGATCGGCGAGCGCGCCCGGGCGCAGCGAGCCGCGCTCGGCGCTCTCGCCCGTCAGCCGGGCGGCGTTCACGGTGTGCAGGGCGATCGCCTCGGCGCGCTCGATCGCGTGCTCGGCGCCGAGCACCCCGGCCACCGTCCGGCGGGTGGTCATGCCCCACACCGAGAGCATCGCCCCGTACGGGCCGACCGGGAAGTCCGAGCCCGCGGAGAGCTCCGCGCCCTCGTCGAGCCACTCGCGCAGCGGGAACAGCGCGCCGGTGCGCTCCGCGCCCCAGGCCCGCCGCTGGGTGAGCGCTCCGTCGTGCAGGAGCGGGTGCTGGACGGTCACCGGGACGCCGAGCGCGATGGCCCGGGCCCGCTGTTCCGGCCGGGCGAGGCCGCCGTGTTCGACCACCAGCGTGCCGGCGGGCAGCCCGGGGCGGCGCGCGAGCACGTCCTCGAAGACGTCGAGCAGGACGCGCAGCCCGCGGTCGCCCCAGGCGTGCACGCCGACCCGCAGACCGCGCCCGGCCACCCGGTCGACGGCGTCGGCCAGCTCCTTCGGCTCCCAGAGCAGCCGCCCGTGGTAGCAGGGCCGTCCCTGGTACGGCTCCTCCAGCGCGCCCGCCTCGAACCCGCCGTCGATGCCGAACTTGACGCCCCACACGGAGAGCCGGGCGTCCTCGTGGCCGGCCGCGCGCCAGTCGCCGACGCGGTCCAGCAGCCCGTCCACCTCCTCCGGGGTGCGGACGGCGAAGCCGGAGACCAGCGCCCGGACCCGGACGGCGAGCGCGCCCTGGTCACGGGCGGCGCGCAGCACGTCGAGGTCCTCGACCGGGACCAGGCAGTCGCGGACGGTGCCGATCCCGGTGGCCGCGTACGCGGCGGAGGCGGCGCGCAGGCCGTCGATCCGCTCGGCGAGCCCGGGCCTCGGCAGGACGCGCTCGGCGAGTTCGGTGGCCGTGTTGATCAGCCGCCCGGTGAGCCGGCCGTCCGCGTCGCGCTCGATCACGCCGCCGGGCGGCTCGGGGGTGCCGGCGGTGATCCCGGCGAGCCGCAGTGCCGCCGAGTTGAGCACCATGTTGTAGGCGCCGCGCCGGACCAGCACCGGGTGGTCGGCGGTGGCGCGGTCCAGCTCTCCGGTGGTGGGCATCCGCTGCTCCGCCAGGTTCACCTCCTGCCAGTTGACGGTGGTGCGGATCCATTCCCCGGCGGGGGTGCGGGCGGCGCGCTCGCGGATCAGGGCGAGGAAGCCGGGCAGGTCGGCGGCCCGGTGGACGGGGACGCCGTGCACGCTGTGGCCGGCCAGGACGAGATGGGTGTGGGTGTCGTCGAAGGCGGGCAGCACGGTGGCGTGCGGCGCGTCGACGACCTCGGTGGCCGGTCCGGCCAGCGCGTCCAGGCCGTGCGGGTCGGGGGACAGGGCGGTGATCCGGCCGCCGGTGACGGCGATCGCGCGCCGCGGCGGCTCGCCGGGGACGAGGGTGTGCACGGCGGCGGCGCGCACCAGCAGGTCGGCGGGCGGACGGGTCATCACGGCTCCTGGTGGCGGGTGGCGGACGGCAGGCCGGTGACCTTCTCGACGTGCCCCAGGCTGGGTCCGGCGAGCCGGTCGTGCAGGTCGGTGAAGACGGCCCGCGCCGCGACGGCGTTCCAGTCGGCGGGCAGCAGCGGCTCGGGCAGGCCCGGGTCCAGGTAGGGCAGCCGGCGCCACTGGGTGAGCATCGGGACGTAGGCGCGGAACGCCTCGGCCGGGTCCGGGTCGGTGCGGCGCCCGCGCAGGTCGGTGGCGGCCGGCCGCCAGGCGTCGGTGAAGGCCGCGTACTGGGCCTCGATGGCGGGGAAGTCCCACCAGGCGGCGACGGCCGTGCGCAGGTCGGTGAAGCCGGCGTACTCGGCGGACAGGAACAGGTGCACATAGCCGTCCAGGCCGAGCCGGGCCAGCAGCCGGCGGGCGTCCGGCAGCAGCCGGGCGGGGGCCAGCCAGACGCCGGGGGCGGCGTTGCCGAAGCCGAGCCAGCTGAGCCGGGAGCGCAGGGTGTGGCGGTGGGCGCGTTCGGACTCGGGCACCGAGAAGACCGCCACCACCCAGCCGTCGGCGAGCGCGGCGGGTTCCAGGCTGTGGAAGATCCGGCGGTCGCCCTCCTCGAACACCGGGTCCATCGCGGGGGAGAGCCGGTAGCCGGTGCCGTCGCGGCGCTCCTGGAGGAGGGTGCCGGCCTTCTTGAGGCGCGAGATGGCCGAGCGGACGGCGGGGGCGTCCACGTCCAGCTCGGCCATCAGGGCGATCAGGTCGGCGATCGATATCCAGCCGCCGAGCCGGCGGACGAACTCGCCGTAGACGGTGTGGATCAGCGAGCTCGGCCGGGGCGCGCTCTCCGACGCGGCGAGCGCGGCGGGCGCGGCGGTCGGCGTCGGCGGCGTGGTGGGCATGATGGGCCTCCTCCCCGGCGGCTCGTGGTGATCATAGCGGCGGCGCGTCCTGGCCGGGCCGGTCCGCTCAGGCCTCCGCGAACGCGCCGGAGAGCAGGTGGCCCGCGCCGGGGGCGTGGGCCGGCAGCCCGAGGGCGCGCAGCAGCTGGTGGGCGGTGCAGATCGAGGCGGAGACGACCGGCTTGCCGAGCCGCTGCTCCGCCTCCTCGACCGCCGACAGGGACGGCAGCTGCACGCACGCCGACAGCACCACCGCGTCGGCCCGGGCGTGGGCGAGCCCGGCCGCGATCGCCGGGAGCTTCGCCGGGTCGTGGGCGGCGACGTCGAGGTTGTCGACGATCTCCAGGGCGGCGTGGTCGACCACCTCGACGCCCTCGTGGCCCAGGTAGTCGACGACCGTGCGGGCCAGCGGCCGCGGGTAGGGGGTGACCATGGCGACCCGGCGCGCGCCGAGCGCGTGCAGCCCGGCCACCAGGGCACCGGCGCTGGTGACCACCGGCGCGGGCGCGCCGTTCTCCACGGTGCGCCGGTGCAGCCGCTGTTCGGCCTCCCGGTGGTAGCCGGTGCCGGCGCTCATCACCGCGACCAGGCAGGCGTAGCCGAGCACGTCGACCCGGGCGTCGGCGAGTTCGGCCGCGCACCGGTCGGACTCGGCGTCCATGCCGCGCAGTTGCTCGGGGGTGACCCTGGTCATCCGCATCCGGCTGGAGTGGAAGGTGAACCGCTCGGGCGCGACCCGTTCGCGCGCCCGCAGCAGGGCGGGCACCTCGGTCTCCATGGTGACGTTGGAACTCGGGACGATCTGGCCGATCCGGTAGGTGGTGGCCATGGCGGGGACGGTCCTTCCTGTCAGCGGGCGTCGATCACCGGGTTGGCGAGGGTGCCGATGCGCTCGATGGTCGCCTCGACGAGGTCCCCGGGCTGGAGGAACCGCGGCGGCACCATCCCGGCGCCGACGCCGGACGGCGAGCCGGTGGCGATGACGTCCCCGGGCTCCAGGGTGACGCCGGAGGAGATGTCGGCGATCAGGCGGGCGACGCCGAACAGCATGTGGCGGGTGTTGGAGGACTGCCGCAGTTCGCCGTTGACGCGCAGCGAGAGGTCGAGCCGCTGCGGGTCGGGGATCTCGTCGGCGGTCACCACGACCGGGCCGAACGGCGCGAAGGTGTCCTGGCCCTTGGAGAAGAACCACTGGCCGGAGCGGCGCTGGTCACGGGCGCTGATGTCGTTGACGATGCTGTAGCCGAAGACGTGCCGCCAGGCGTCGGCCTCGGCCACCCGGAAGGCGGGCGCGCCGATGACGACGGCGAGTTCGCACTCCCAGTCGAGCTGCTCGGTGAGCTCGGCGTTGTGCCGGATCGGCCCGCCGGGTCCGGTGACGGCGGTGGCGGGTTTGCTGAACAGCACGGGCCGGTCCGGCAGTTCGCGGTCGGTGTCCAGGGTGCGGTGCGACTCGGCGACGTGCTCGACGTAGTTGAGGCCGACGCCGACGATCTTGCCGGGGCGCAGCGGCGCCGCCAGCGTGAGCCGGGCGAGGGTGGGCAGGGCCGCCGGGTCCTCGGCTGCCCCGGCGGCCAGCTCGCCGGCGGTGGCCAGGGCCCGCTCCCCGGCGCGGATCAGTCCGAGCAGGTCGCCGGGCAGGTCGGCGCCGGCGGCCTCGGCGAGCGCGGACAGGTCGGCGACGCGGTCCCCGTCGAGCAGGGCGCCGAGGCGCGGTCGGTCGGTGCCGGGGGCGTGGTAGGTCAGCAGGCGCATGGGAACGGGCTCCTGGTCACGGGGCGGGGGTGGGCTGGTGGCCGTCGTCGTCCGGGTAGGCCTCCTCGCGGTACAGGCCGAGCGAGTGCATCACCGGGAAGTCGTTGAAGGAGAACAGGCAGGCGTCCTCGCCGGGGTCGAGGTTCGCGTGCTCGTGCCAGGCCCAGGACGGCACCACGAAGATGTCGCCCTGCCGCCAGGTGAAGCTCCGCCCGGCGATCACCGAGACGCCGCGCCCCTTGGCCGCCGTGTAGACCACGGAGCCGGTGTGCCGGTGGGCGCGGGTGGCCTGGCCGGGGCGCAGCAGTTGGAGGTGGGCGCTCATGGTGGGCATCACCGGGCCGCCGGTGACCGGGTTGGTGTACTCCATGACCACCCCGTCGTAGGGCGAGCCCTCGGCGGCGCGGGCGAGCCGGGTGAGCGCGTGGTAGCTGGGCTCCCAGGGCCAGCCGAGCAGCGGGGAGTAGGGGCGGGTCCACTTCTCCACGCCGTACGGCAGCAGGTTGCCGCCGTACGTCAGCAGCGAGGAGTTGGCCACCTCGCCGGGCCGCTGGTGCAGCTCGGGGTGCACCTCGTAGAAGTTGGCGTCGAGCATGTTGACCAGCGGGATGTCCAGGCCGTCCTGCCAGATCACCGGGGCGTCCCCGGACTCGTTGCCGTGCTCGTGCCAGGTGCCGTTGGGCGTGATGGCGAAGTCGCGCGGGCCGACCTTGAGCTTCTGGCCGTCGACGATCGTCCAGGCGCCGGTGCCCTCGTGGACGAAGCGCAGCGCGGAGGCCTGGTGGCGGTGCGCGGTCATCGCCTCGCCGGGGCCCATGATCTGCAGGCCGGTGTACAGCAGGCCGACGGCGGCGCTGAGTTCACGGCGGCCGGGGTTGACCAGCATGACCACCCGGCGACCGGCGTCGTCCGCCGTGACCAGCGGGAGCGCCTTGCGCACCAGCGGGCGCAGATCGGCGTAGCGCCAGAGCACCGGCACCGACCTCGGCTGCGGGTACCAGGGCTCGATCTCATTGGCCACGGTCCACAGCGCGCCCGCGTCGACCTTCTCCAACTCATCGTAGTAAGCGGCGAGTTCGGGATTGTCGGTGACCCTTGCCCGGCCGATCCGGGTGTCGTCGTGGTCGTTCCTGCCGGTCATTCCTCCTCCTTCGGGGGGTGCTCCTTCGGGGGGTGCGGGCCGAACGTGAGCGGCCGCAGCGGGCGGTGGTCCACGTGCAGCCGGAAGACGTCGAAGCGGTTGTAGTGGCCGACGATGTCGTGCATCTGCTTGGGCTGGACGCAGCGGCCGAGGTCGATCTCGGCGTAGACGATGCCCTCCTCGTCCACCAGCGGCTCGGTCACCGCGCGGCCGTCGGGTCCGAAGACGCCGGACAGCGCGCTGCGCGGGCGGGCGAGCCGCTCGCGCAGCCGCGGATCGTCCCCGGCGATCGCCTCGGCGATCTCCGGCGAGAGGGTGGAGCAGGAGACCACCGTGAACACCTTGCCCTCGAAGCAGTGCGCGGCGGCGCGCAGCGCGATCGCCTCCGCCATGTCGTAGTCCTCGGGGGCGACGGGCAGGGCGATGTAGGCGGCGGCGTGCACGAGTTCGCCCTGCGCGAGGAGGGTGAAGCGGGCGAGCGGGTTGGTGTTCTCGCCGCAGGCGAGCGCGCCGAGCGGGCCGACGGCGGTGGGGTGCACCCGGAGGGTGCTGCCGTCGCCGGGCGTCCAGGTCAGCTTCTCGGCCCAGGTCGGCACCAGCTTGCGGTGCGCGCTGAGCAGTTCGCCGTCGGCGTCGATGACCAGCAGGGTGTTGTAGAGCGTTCCGAGGCTGTGCGGGCCGCGCTCGTTGACGCCGATCACCAGGACCACGCCGGCCCGCCGGGCGGCGGCGCGCAGCGTGTCCACGTGCGGGCCGGGCACGTCCACCGACGCGCGGTAGAGCAGCTCGTACCAGGGCGAGCCCTGCACCGGGTTCATCGTCCAGTTCCAGTACGGGTAGCCGGGGACGAACACCTCGGGGAGGACCACCAGGGAGGCGCCGTTCCCGGCCGCCTCCCGGATCAGCGCGACCGCCTTGTCGACGGTGGCCGCGGTGTCCAGGAAGACGGGGGCGGCCTGGACGGCGGCGGCGGTGAAACGGGGCAGCCGCAGCGCGGCCGACACGGGCTCGGTCATCGCTCCTCCTCGTGGCGTTCGGCGGGGCCGGGGCGCCAGCGGCGGTGCACCGGCGGGGCGGGCTCGCGCACCACCAGTCGCAGCCGGGGCGCCACCCGGTCGGCCCCCGGCCCGGGCGGACGGCGCCCGCCCGCCGCCCACGGCTCGGGCCAGCGCGCGCCGGGG
>NZ_BAAAKJ010000061.1:16070-27940 GCF_039527695.1 Kitasatospora putterlickiae | reverse complement strand
GTCATGCGCTCGCTGATCGCCTACGACCACTAACCCTTGGCATCACTCATCTAGGTCAGTCGACGTCCGTCCCGAGGGTGTCGCCGGCCGGGCGCTCCCGGAAGTACTGCTCCGTGCGGTCGTTGCGGATCGCCTCCCAGAGCCGTTCCGCCGGCCCCTCGGCCAGGAGCACCACGCTCTGCTCGCCCCGGGTGGCGAAGCCGCCGAACGGCGCGTTCAGGAAGCGCACGCCGTCCGGGCGCAGCGAGCGCAGGCCCCAGGCGAGCTGGAACAGGTCGGTGTTGGAGAGCCGGTCGTCGACGCTGACCACCTCGCCGACCGTGCCCAGCAGGCCGCCGAGCCGCGAGGGGCTGCCGAGCGTGCCGGAGTCCATGACCTTGAGCATCAGCGCCCGCAGGAAGTTCTGCTGGCGCCTGGTGCGGTCGAGGTCGCCGCCGGGCAGGCCGTAGCGCTCCCGGACGTAGAGCAGCGCGGTGGCGCCGTCCATGTGGTGGGTGCCGGCCTCCCAGGCGCGGGCCTCGCCGACGCCCTCGATGGTGCGCGGGACGGTGATGTCGACGCCGCCGACCGCGTCGGTGAGGGCGCGGAAGCCGTTCCAGTCGATCACGGCGAGGTGGTCGACCCGGATGCCGGTGAGGTTCTGCACGGTCTCGGTCATCAGCGCCGGGCCGCCCCAGGAGTAGGCGGCGTTCAGCTTGGCCTCGCCGTGGCCGGGCACCGGCACCCAGGTGTCCCGGGGCAGCGAGACCAGGGTGGCGGAGCGGCGGTCCTCGGAGAGGTGCAGCAGCATCATCGTGTCGCTGCGGGCCGCGCCGGCCCGCCAGGCCGGGGCCTTGGCGGCGCTGCCGGTGGTGGGGGTGTCGGAGCGGGCGTCCAGGCCGACCAGCAGGAGGTTGAGGCCGCTGCCGGGGACGGGCCTCGGCTGGGCGGACTCGGGCACGGTCGGGAAGGCGTCGGGGATGCGGTGGACGGAGGAGGCGTAGTGCTCGGCCGTCCACCAGAGGGCGCCGCAGGCTCCGAGCACGAGCGCCAGGAGGGTGGACAGGGTCCAGAGCAGGACCCGGCGGGTGCGGCGGCGCCGGGCCGGCGGCTCGGGCTCTCCGTCGGGCTCTCCGTCGGACTCCCCGGGCTGTTCACCGGGCCGTTCACCGGACCGCTCCCCCGGCTGCTCCTTCGGCTCGAAGAGGCTCAGCCCGGAGGGGGCCGGTCGCCGCGCGGGATCGTCCGGATGTTCGTCCTCCGCCTCCATGACCGTAGTGTGCCGCCGCCCGCGGCCCGTGTCCGGGGCTTCGGGGACAACGGCCGAAACCGGGGCACGTGCGACCGTCTGGGCCCTCCCCCGGCGGCCGGATAGCATCGGTGGGCGCGGCCACCACCCCGGAGCCGTGCCGCCCGTCGCCCGCTCGAAGGGAAAACCGTGACCCTCCGCATCTCCGTGATCGGCACCGGCTATCTCGGCGCCACCCACGCCGCCGCCATGGCGGAGTTCGGCTTCGAGGTGCTGGGGCTGGACATCGACCCGGAGAAGATCGCCACCCTGACCGCCGGCCGGGTCCCGATGTACGAGCCGGGCCTGTCCGAACTGCTGCTCAAGCACGTGGCCGGGCACGAGGGTTCGACCGGGCGGCTGCGGTTCACCACCTCCGCCGAGGAGGCCGCCGAGTTCGGCGACGTGCACTTCGTCTGCGTCAACACCCCGCAGCGCAAGGGCGAGTTCGCCGCCGACATGTCGTACGTGGACGCCGCGATCGACGCGCTGGCCCCGCACCTGACCCGCCCGGCGCTGGTGGTCGGCAAGTCCACCGTGCCGGTCGGCTCGGCGAGCCGGCTGGCGGAGCGGCTGGCCGCGCTGGCCCCGGTCGGCGAGGGCGCCGAGCTCGCCTGGAACCCGGAGTTCCTGCGCGAGGGCTTCGCCGTCCAGGACACCCTGCGCCCGGACCGGATCGTGATCGGCGCCCGCGGCGAGCGCGCCGAGCGGCTGCTGCGCGAGGTGTACGCCGAGCCGATCGCCGCCGGGGTGCCGTTCCTGGTCACCGACTACGCGACCGCCGAGCTGGTGAAGACCGCCGCCAACTCCTTCCTGGCCACCAAGATCTCCTTCATCAACGCGATGGCGGAGGTCTGCGAGGCGGCCGGCGCCGACGTCACCCAGCTGAGCGCGGCGCTCGCGCTGGACGAGCGGATCGGCGGCAAGTTCCTCAACTCCGGTCTGGGCTTCGGCGGCGGCTGCCTGCCCAAGGACATCCGGGCGTTCATGGCGCGGGCCGGCGAGCTGGGCGCGGACCAGGCGCTGACCTTCCTGCGCGAGGTCGACTCGATCAACATGCGCCGCCGCTCCCGGATGGTCGAGCTGGCCCGCGAGCAGTGCGACGGCGGCTTCCTGGGCCGGCGGGTGGCCGTCCTCGGCGCCGCGTTCAAGCCCAACTCGGACGACATCCGGGACTCGCCCGCGCTCAACGTCGCCGCCCAGATCCAGCTCCAGGGCGCGCAGGTCACCGTCTACGACCCCAAGGCGATGGACAACGCGCGCAAGATGTTCCCGAGCCTCGCCTACGCGCCGTCCGCGCTGGAGGCCGCCGAGGGCGCGCACGTCGTCCTGCACCTCACCGAGTGGCAGGAGTTCCGCGAGCTCGACCCGGCCGAGCTGGGCGCGGTGGTCGCCGAGCGCCGGCTGCTCGACGGGCGCAACGTCCTCAACGCCGAGGCCTGGCGCGCGGCCGGCTGGACCTACCGCGCCCTGGGCCGCCCGAGCTGATCCGGCTCCCCCGCCGGGGTCAGGCCCGGGCGGCCGGACCGAGGCGGGGGATCTCGATGGCGGGGCAGCGGTCCATCACCATGTCCAGGCCGGCGGCCCGGGTGCGCTCGTAGGCGGCCCCGTCGATCACGTCGAGCTGGAACCAGACCGCGTCGGCACCGATGGCGGCCGCCTCGTCGGCGACCTGGCCGGCGAGGTCGGAGCGGACGAACACGTCGACCACGTCGACCTTGAAGGGGATGTCCGCCAGGGAGGCGTACCCCCGCTCGCCGTGGACCGTCTCCGCCTTGGGGTGCACGGGCACGATCCGCTTGCCGAAGCGCTGCAGCACCTCGGCCACCCCGTAGGCCGCGCGCCGCCGGTTGGACGACAGGCCCACGACGGCCCAGGTGTCGCCCAGCTCGGTCAGGATCCTGCGGACCGCGTCCTGGTCGCCTTCCATGCGCCGCCTCCTCGTGTCCGGGCACCCGGGGGCCGGATGCTCCCCGACGGCCCCAGCGCCGCCGGGCGCCCGATCATTCCCCGGGGTCAGCCGTCCAGGCCGGGCAGGCCGAGGGTGGCGAGGGACGGGACGCGGCCCTCGGCGCGCAGCCGGGCGGCGGTGGCCTCGGCGTCGCGCAGCACGCGGACGGCGTTGTGCCAGGTGAGCTTCCCGAGGTCGGTCTCGGACCAGCCGCGGCCCAGCAGTTCGGCGATCAGGTTGGGGTAGCCGGCGACGTCGTCGAGGCCGGCCGGGAGGAAGGCGGTGCCGTCGTAGTCGCCGCCGATGCCGATGTGGTCGATGCCGGCGACCTCGCGCATGTGGTCGAGGTGGTCGGCGACGGTGGCCACGGTGGCGACCGGACGGGGGCTGGTCCGCTCGAAGGCGCGCTGGCAGGCCATCCCGGCGGGGGTGGTGTCGAGCGGGTCGAAGCCGTGGGCGCGCATGTTCTCGTCGGCGGCGGCGGTCCACTCGATGGCGGCGGGCAGGATGAACTTGGGCACGAAGGTGGCCATCGCGACACCGCCGTTGCCGGGGAGCCCGGCCAGCACGTCGTCCGGGATGTTGCGCGGGTGGGGGCAGACGGCGCGCGAGGAGGAGTGCGAGAAGAGCACGGGCGCCTCGCTGACCCGCAGGGCGTCGCGCATGGTGTCGGCGGAGACGTGCGAGAGGTCGACCAGCATGCCGAGCCGGTTCATCTCCCGGACGACCTCCTCGCCGAAGGCGGTGAGGCCGTTCGCGACCGGCTCGTCGGTGGCGGAGTCGGCCCAGGGGGTGTTGTCGTTGTGAGTGAGCGTCAGGTACCGGACGCCGAGGGCGTACAGGGCGCGCAGGGTGGCGAGCGAGCAGTCGATGGAGTGGCCGCCCTCGGCGCCGATCAGGGAGGCGACGCGGCCCTCGGCGCGGGCGGCCTCCAGGTCGTCGGCGGTGAGTGCGAGGCGCAGCCGGTCGGGGAAGCGCTCGACCAGGGCGTGGACGAAGTCGATCTGTTCCAGGGTGGCGCTGACGGCGTGGTCCCCGGCGAGCCGGCTGGGCACGTAGACGGACCAGAACTGCGCGCCGACCCCGCCCGCAGCGAGGCGGGCGAGGTCGGTGTGCAGGCGGTCGCTCTGGTCGGCGGACAGGTCGAGCGCGTCGAGGTCGTAGCCGGCCTGCTCGCGCATCGCCCAGGGGAGGTCGTTGTGGCCGTCCACCACGGGGGTGGCGCGGAGGACGGCCTTGGCGCGCTCCAGCAGAGCGGGGGTGGAGTCCAACAGCTCAGAGGTCATACGAGCTGTTCTATCCGATATGACTACTTTCCAAAGCCGAAGGAGGAGGAACCCGCCACCTTGGCCCGAAGCTTCTTGCCCTTCTCGGTGGCCTGGCCGTTCAGCTCGGCCTGGAAGTCGGTCATCCGCTCGGTCAGCTCCGGGTCGAAGGCGGCCAGCATCCGCACCGCCAGCAGGCCCGCGTTGCGCGCGCCCGCCACCGAGACGGTGGCCACCGGCACGCCGGCCGGCATCTGCACGATCGACAGCAGGCTGTCCATGCCGTCCAGGTAGCGCAGCGGCACCGGGACGCCGATCACCGGCAGCGGGGTGACCGAGGCCAGCATGCCCGGCAGGTGGGCGGCGCCGCCGGCGCCGGCGATGATCGCCTTCAGCCCGCGCCCGTGGGCGTTCTCGCCGTAGGCGACCATCTCGCGCGGCATCCGGTGCGCGGAGACGACGTCGACCTCGTAGGGGATCTCGAACTCGTCGAGGGCCTGGGCGGCGGCCTCCATCACGGGCCAGTCGGAGTCCGAGCCCATGACGATGCCGACCAGGGGGGTGCGCGCGTCAGCGCTCGAAGAGGGGTGGTGGCCGGGCGACGGGTGGGTCATTCGGTGATCGTTCCTCGCAGGTAGGCGGCCGCGTGGCGGGCGCGCTCACGGACGTCGTCGAGGTCGTCCCCGAAGACGTTGACGTGGCCGACCTTGCGGCCGGGCTTCACGTCCTTGCCGTACATGTGGATCCGCAGGCCCGGGTCACGGGCCATGCAGTGCAGGAAGGCGTGGTACATGTCCGGGTAGTCGCCGCCCAGGACGTTGACCATGACGGTCCACTTGGCGCGCGGCCTCGGGTCGCCGAGCGGCAGGTCGAGGACGGCCCGCAGGTGGTTCTCGAACTGCGAGGTGACCGCGCCGTCCTGGCTCCAGTGCCCCGAGTTGTGCGGCCGCATGGCCAGCTCGTTGACCAGGATCCGGCCGTCCCGGGTCTGGAACAGCTCGACGGCGAGGTGGCCGGTGATGTCCAGCTCGCCGGCGATCCGCAGGGCGAGCCGCTGGGCCTCGTCGGACAGCGCCGGGTCGAGGCCGGGCGCGGGGGCGGTGACCTCGGCGCAGACGCCGTTCTCCTGGACGCTCTCCACCACCGGGTAGGCGACGGCCTGGCCGCTGGGCGAGCGCACCACGTTGGCGGCCAGCTCGCGGAGGAAGTCGACCTTCTCCTCGGCGAGCACCGGGACGCCGGCCAGGAACGGGGCCGCGGCCTCCTCCTCGTCGCGGACCACCCAGACGCCCTTGCCGTCGTAGCCGCCGCGGACGGTCTTGAGGACCACCGGGTAGCCCGCGCCCTCGTTCGCGAACGCGGTGACGTCGGCCGGGTCGGCGACGATCCGGTGCCGGGGGCAGGGGACGCCGATGGAGTCGAGCCTGGCCCGCATCACACCCTTGTCCTGGGCGTTGACCAGCGCCTCCGGGCCGGGCCGGACGGCGACGCCGTCGGCCTGCAGCGCCCGCAGGTGCTCGGTCGGCACGTGCTCGTGGTCGAAGGTGATCACGTCGCAGCCCTCGGCGAAGCGCCGGAGGGTGTCGAGGTCGCGGTAGTCGCCGAGGACGACGTCGGAGACGACCTGCGCGGCCGAGTCCTGGGGAGTGTCGGCGAGGAGCTTGAACCGGATCCCGAGCGGGATGCCCGCCTGGTGTGCCATGCGGGCAAGCTGCCCGCCGCCGATCATGCCCACCACTGGAAAATTCGCGTTGCCCGGGGAAGTCACCCCGCCAGGATATCCGGGCCGGTCGGAGGCAGTGGAACCGCTCCCCGCCCAGCGGCGTCCCCGGGGACGGGCCCACATGCACGTGGCAGGGGGGCTGAGCCGATCGGTGGAACCGGGTAGCCTGGTCGGCTAGGTCCTGATACGCGCGATCCGATCATGTGCGTGCACGCAGGGCTCAAGGGGTTGACGGCGCTCAGGCCGTCGGCGCCCTTCCGTCCGCAGGCACCCAGGCACACGGAGGCAGCCCGGTATGGCGACGACCACGGCGTCGAACCCCTCGCTGGCGCAGAAACTGCGCGGCCTGTCGGGCGAGGCGGTGAAGTTCGGCCTGGTCGGCCTCAGCGGTGTCGTGGTGAACTTCGCCGTCTTCTGGGTCTGCATCAACGGCCTGCACCTGGCCTCGCTGCGCTCCAACATCGCCGCGACCCTGGTCGCGATCGCCACCAACTACCTGGGCTACCGCTACTGGCTGTACCGGGACCGCGACGCCGCCTCGCGCAAGCGGGAGATCACGCTGTTCCTGCTGTTCAGCGGCGCCGGCATGCTGATCGAGACCGGCGTGCTGGGCTTCTCGGTGTACGTGCTGGGGCTCTCCTCGCACGTCCAGCAGGTGGCCGCGAAGGTCGGCGGCCTGGCGCTCGGCACGGTGTTCCGCTTCATCTCGTACCGGACCTGGGTGTTCACGGCCGTCCCGGAGCCGACCGGGGAGCAGCTCGCCGCGGCCCGCGCCGAAGCCGCGCAGGACGCCCCGGAGGCGCCGGCCGTGGGCGTGGTCGCCCAGGCCGAGCTGATGCTGGCCGCCGAGCGGATCCGTTACGCCAAGGCCGAGTAGGCCGACCCGGTCCTCCGGTTGCCGCCACGGCCGCCCCGGGAGGACAGTGGTGACGGAGGGCGAGCACGGCCGGCGAACGATCGAGGCCGCGGGGGACGCCAGGAGGCTCGCCATGACCTTCGTCCAGATCATCGACTGCCGCACCGACCGCCTCGACGAGCTCAACGGCCTGATGGACCGCTGGGCCGAGCAGACCGAGGGCCGGCGCACCGCCGACCACGCGATGGTCGCCACCGACCGCTCCGACCCCCGGCACGTGGTGGAGATCGTCGAGTTCCCGTCGTACGAGGCCGCGATGCGCAACTCGGGCCTGCCGGAGACCGACCGGATCTACCGGGAGATGGTCGCGCTCTGCGACGCGCCGCCCACCTTCACCGACCTCGACGTGGTCCGGGACGACAGGCTCTGAGGCCCCTCACCCGTCGCGCTGGCTGCGGCCCAGGAAGAGCGCGAACACCGCCGGCCGCAGCGAGAGCAGCTCCAGCCGCCCGCCGTCCGCCTCCGCGAGGTCGCGGGCGACGGCAAGGCCGATGCCGGTGGAGTTGCGGCCGCTGACCGCGCGCTCGAAGACCCGGTTGCCCAGTTCGGGCGGCACGCCGGGGCCCTCGTCCTGCACCTCGACGACCGCCGAGGTGCCGGAGGGCCGCACCCGCAGCGTGATGGTGCCGGCGCCGTGCATCAGCGAGTTCTCGATCAGGGTGGCCAGCACCTGGGCGACCGTGCCGGGGGTGCCGACGACGGAGACCCCGCGCAGGCCCTCGACCTGGAGCACCCGGCCGGTGCCGCGCAGCGAGGCGCCCCACTCCTCGACCTGCTGCTTGACCACGTCGTCGAGGTCGAAGGCGACGGCGGTGGGGCTGCGCGGGTCGCGCTGGGTGGTGAGCAGCCGCTGGACGACGTCGGTGAGCCGTTCGACCTGCTGGAGGGCGATGGTCGCCTCCTCCTTGACGGTCTCCGGGTCCTCGGCGAGCGCGGTGATCTCCTCCAGCCGCATGGAGAGCGCGGTGAGCGGGGTGCGCAGCTGGTGCGAGGCGTCGGCGGCGAGCCGGCGTTCGGCGGTGAGCATCCGGGCGATCCGCTCGGCGCTGGTGTCGAGCACCTCGGCGACCCGGTCGAGTTCGGGCACCCCGTAGCGGCGGTCGCGCGGGCGCGGGTCGCCGGAGCCGAGCCGTTCGGCGGTCTCGGCGAGGTCGGTGAGCGGGCGGGCCAGCCGTTTGGCCTGCCGGACGGCGAGGGCGACGGCGGCCTGCACGGCGAGCAGCGCGACCACGCCGAGCAGCAGCAGCATGTTGGCGATCTCGTGGTCGACCGCCTCGCGGGACTGCTCGACGGTGACGGTCTCGCCGCTGGCGCCGCGTTCGACCGCCTTGAGCAGGTGGGTGCTGTCGGGGCGGCGGCCGCTGGAGACGATGCCCTGGCCGGGGATGTCGACCTCGACGTACTGGCCCTCGGAGACCTGGTTGGCGAACTTGTCGCCGGTGACCGGTTCCTTGGCGGCGAGCCGGTTCTCCACCAGGGCGAGCACCCGGACGGCGGCGGCGTCCACCCGGTCCTGGGCGCTGTTGACGATGGTGCGCTTCTCGACCAGGGCGAGCGGCACGCAGAACACCACCACCACGACGAGGACGACGCCCAGCAGCGAGTTGATCATCCGGCGTTTCACGCTGCCGCTCCCCGTGGTGGTACCTGCCCCTGTCGGGGCTAATTCTTCTCGAACCGGAAGCCCACCCCGCGCACGGTGGCGATGTAGCGGGGGTTGGCGGCGTCGTCGCCGAGCTTCTTGCGCAGCCAGGAGATGTGCATGTCCAGGGTCTTGGTGGAGGTCCACCAGGTGGTGTCCCAGACCTGCCGCATGATCTCCTCGCGGGTGACCACCCGGCCTGCGTCCCGGACCAGCACCCGCAGCAGCTCGAACTCCTTGGCGGAGAGGGTGAGCTCCTCCTCGCCGAGCCAGGCGCGGTGCGACTCGATGTCGATCTTGACGCCGTGCGCGCCGGTGGTGAGCTGGTCGACGTTGCCGCGCCGCAGCAGGGCCCGGACGCGGGCGAGCAGCTCGGCGAGGCGGAACGGCTTGGTGACGTAGTCGTCGGCGCCGGCGTCCAGGCCGACCACCGTGTCGACCTCGTCGGCGCGGGCGGTGAGGACCAGGACCGGGCAGCTGCGGCCGTCCGCGCGCAGCC
Organism: Kitasatospora putterlickiae; assembly: GCF_039527695.1. Classification (NCBI taxonomy): domain Bacteria; kingdom Bacillati; phylum Actinomycetota; class Actinomycetes; order Kitasatosporales; family Streptomycetaceae; genus Kitasatospora; species Kitasatospora putterlickiae. Next base: position 18,677 of record NZ_BAAAKJ010000061.1, on the reverse strand, counting down.
GGCGGCAGACCTCAAGGCCGTCCATCTCGGGCAGGCCGAGGTCGAGGACGATGAGGTCGACCTCCTCGCCGAGCCCCGCGGCCAGTGCGGACGGACCGTCCTCGCGGACGAGCACCTCGTAGCCCTCGCGGCGCAGTGCCCGGGCGAGCGGTTCGGAGATCGCCGGGTCGTCCTCGGCGAGCAGCACACAGGTCATGGGGTGATGGTAGTCCGCTGGGGAACAGCCGTCGGTGCCGTGAGGTAGTTCACACTGCGTGATCGTTATACGGAGTGCGATCCCATTCCAACCGACACGCCCGGACCGCTCGTTCGGCGAAGATCCTCCGTTTTGATCTTGCAACCGAAGGAATTTGGCCCGTCGTACCATGGATCATGGAGGGGAATCTGTCGCTGTCTTTGCCATCGGCATACCTAATTGGCGTCTTTTGTCAGCTGATAACGCCAAATGTCGCCACGTAGAGTGGTTCTGTCCACGTCCGCCGCCACCCCCCTTGGCGGACGCTGTCAGGCAAGGAACCACTACTCATGGCGTCTACGACCATGGAGTCCGGCGTACAGCCGGCCTCTTCCGGCGGCAAGACCTTCCTCGGGCACCCCCGGGGCCTCGCCACGCTCTTCATGAGCGAGATGTGGGAGCGCTTCAGCTACTACGGCATGCGTGCCCTGCTGGTGCTCTACATGACCGCCTCCGTCACCGACGGCGGCCTCGGCATGAAGCTCGCCACCGCGACCGCGGTGTACAGCGTGTACACCGCGATGGTCTACCTGCTGGCACTCCCGGGCGGCTGGATCGCCGACCGCTTCCTCGGCGCCCGGAAGACCGTCGCCCTCGGCGGCTCGATCATCATGATCGGCCACTTCCTGCTGGCGCTGCCGGTCGGCGTGTCGTTCTTCGGCGGCCTCGCGTTCATCGCGATCGGCTCCGGCCTGCTCAAGGCGAACATCTCCACGATGGTCGGCCACCTCTACGACGGGCCCAACGACCCGCGCCGGGACGGCGGCTTCACGATCTTCTACATGGGCATCAACCTCGGTGCCTTCGCCGCCCCGCTGGTCATCGGCACCATCGGCCAGAACGTCGACTGGCACCTGGGCTTCGCCCTCGCCGGCGTCGGCATGGCCCTGGGCCTCACCCAGTTCCTGCTCGGCACCCGCCACCTGAGCGCCAAGAGCGACGTGGTCACCTCGCCGATCCCGGCCGCCGAGAAGAGCGCCATCTTCAAGAAGGCCGGCCTCTGGCTCGCCGTCGCGGTCGTCTTCTACGCCGTCGTCGCGCTGACCGGCCACTTCACCATCAACTGGGCGATCTGGCCGCTGTCCATCGCCGGCCTGGCGATCCCGGTCTTCGTCTTCACCAAGGTGAAGCGCGACAAGGACCTCGACGAGACCGAGCAGTCCCGGATGAGCGGCTACATCTGGTTCTTCGTCGCCGCCGCCGTGTTCTGGATGATCTACGACCAGTCCGGCTCGACGCTGAACATCTTCGCCAAGGACCACACCTCGTCCACGCTGTTCGGCTTCGACTTCCCGTCCAGCTGGTTCCAGTCGCTCAACCCGCTGTACATCATGGCGCTGGCCCCGGTCTTCGCCTGGATCTGGGTGGCGCTCGCCCGCCGCTCCAAGAACCCCAGCACCACGGCGAAGTTCTCCTTCGGCCTGCTGATGGTCGGCACCTCGTTCATGGTCATGATGCTGGCCATGGCCGCCGCCACCGGCGACACCAAGGTCACGCCGCTCTGGCTGGCCATGGTCTACCTCATCCAGACCATCGGCGAGCTGACCCTCTCCCCCGTCGGCCTGTCCGTCACCACCAAGCTGGCCCCGGCCAAGTACGCCAGCCAGATGATGGGCGTCTGGTTCCTCGCCGTCACCGCGGGCGACTGCGTCGCGGCCATCTTCCAGCTCGTCCTCGGCGACGACGTGGTCGGCTCCACGTGGTACTTCGCGGTCCAGGGCGCCATGGCGATCGCCGCCGGCCTCGCCCTGTACTCCCAGCGCCGCAAGGTCGTGGCGCTGATGGGCGACGTCCACTGACGTCCCTCCCACCCGGCCCCGGGGCCGCCTCGGATTCCTGAGATCCGCGGCGGCCCCGGTCGCGTCCCGCCCCCTCGACCGCGGCCCGGGGAGTGTGCCTATGGTGCCCCCATGCCGACCGACTCGATACCCCGTCAGCTCGCTCGCACCCGACGCCTCACCCTCGGCGCCCCCGCCCGGCCGTCCGTCTCCGCCGACGGCCGGACCGTGCTGTTCCTGCGCAGCCGGGCGGGCGACGACCCCGTCACCTGCCTCTGGGCCCTCGACGCCGGCGGCGGGGAACGCCTGCTCGCCGACCCGGCCGCGCTCGGCGCCGACGGCCCCGACACCGACCTGCCCGAGGCCGAACGGATCCGCCGCGAACGCGCCCGCGTCCACGCCCGGGGCATCACCGCGTACGCCATCGACGCCGCCGGCCGGCTCGCCGCCTTCGCCCTCGGCGGCGGCCTCTGGCTCGCCGACACCACCACCGGGGAGGCCCGCCGCGTCCCCACCGCCACCGAGGTGTACGACCCACGCCCCGACCCCACCGGCCGCTGGATCGCCTACGTCGGCGGCGGCGCCCTGCGGGTC
>NZ_BAAAKJ010000061.1:5494-16051 GCF_039527695.1 Kitasatospora putterlickiae | reverse complement strand
GGCGACGGCGGCGGGGACCACGCGCTCGCCGAACCCGAGCACCCCGAGGTCCGCTACGGCGTGCCCGAGCACGTCGCCGCCGAGTCCATGCACCGCCACCGGGCCCACTGGTGGTCCCCCGACGGCGCGCGGCTGCTGGCCGCCCGGGTCGACGAGCGACGGCTGAGCCGGCTGTACCTCGCCGACCCGGCCGATCCCGCCCGCCCGCCCCGGGCCATCCGCTACCCGCTGGCCGGCACCGCCAACGCCGAGGTCACCCTCTGGCTGCTCGGCCTCGACGGCGGGCGCACCGAGGTCCGCTGGGACCGGGCCGGGTACGAGTACCTCACCGCCGCCGGCTGGGACGGCCACGGCCCGTACGCCGCCGTCCAGAGCCGCGACCAGCGCACCGTGCTCACCCTCGCCGTCGACCCCGCCGACGGCGCCACCCGCGTCCTCGCCGAGCGGCGCGACGAGCACTGGGTCGAACTGCTCCCGGGCCTGCCCGCCCGCACCGCCGCCGGCGCACTGGTCGACGCCGCCGACGACGGCGACACCCGACACCTGACCGTCGACGGCAAGCCCGTCACCCCCGCCGGCCTGCAGTTGCGCTCCGTGCTCGGGACCGACGGCGAGCAGGTGCTCTTCACCGCCTCCGACGAGCCCACCGAGACCCATCTGTGGTCGTGGGACCCGGCCGCGGGCGCCGTCCGGCTGAGCGAGGAGCCCGGCGTGCACACCGGCACGCGGCGCGGCGGCACGCTCGTCCACACCGCGCACACGCCCGGCGCGCCCACCGGCCGCACCACCGTCCACCGCGACGGCTCACCCGCCCGCACCCTCGTCTCGCACGCCGAGACGCCCTTCCTCACCGCCCGCCCCGAGCTGCTCCGGCTCGGCCCCCGGGAGCTGCGCGGCACGCTCTTCCTGCCCGCCGGCCACCGCGACGGGGACGGCCCGCTGCCCGTCCTGGTCGACCCCTACGGCGGCCCCGCCACGCAGAAGGTCACCGCCGCCCCGCACTGGTGGGACCTCACCTCCCAGTGGTTCGCCGACCAGGGCTTCGCCGTGCTCGCCGTCGACGGCCGCGGCACCCCCGGACGCGGACCGCGCTGGGACAAGAGCGTCTTCGCGGACGTCGCCACCCCCGCCCTCGACGACCAGGTCGAGGCCCTGCACGCGACCGCCGCGCTGCGCCCGGGACTGCTCGACCTCGGCAAGGTCGCCATCCGCGGCTGGTCCTACGGCGGTTTCCTCTCCGCCCTCGCCGTGCTGCGCCGCCCCGACGTCTTCCACGCCGCCGTCGCCGGGGCCCCGCCCACCGAGCACCGGCTCTACGACACCCACTGGAAGGAGAGGTTCCTCGGCCACCCCGACGAGCACCCCGAGCGGTACGACGCCGCCTCGCTGCTGCCCGACGCCCCCGGCCTGCGGCGGCCGCTGCTGCTGATCCAGGGCCTCGCCGACGACAACGTGCTGCCCGCCCACACCCTGAGGCTGTCCGCCGCGCTGCTCGCCGCCGGACGCCCGCACGAGGTGCTGCCCATCGTCGGCGCCGGCCACTCGCCGGGCGACGAAGCGGTGGCGGAGCACCTGCTCCACCACCAGCTCGACTTCCTGCGCCGGTCGTTGGACCTCGGCTGAACACGGCGGCGTGGCCGGGGAGCGGCCGCCCCCGGCCCCGCCGTCCGGAGCGCTCAGACCTCGCGCACGCCCGCCCGCCAGACCGCCGCCGTCAGCGGCACGCCCGGCCGGTAGGCCAGGTGCACGTGCGAGGGCGCGTCCAGCAGCTGCAGATCGGCCCGGGCGCCCACCCTCACCGCGCCGACGTCCGGACGCCGCAGCGCGTGCGCGCCGCCCGCCGTCGCCGCCCAGACGGCCTCGTCGGGCGTCATGCCCATCTCGCGCACCGCCACCGCGATGCAGAACGCCATCGAACTCGTGAAGCTGGAGCCCGGGTTGCAGTCGGTGGACAGCGCCACCACCGCCCCCGCGTCCAGCAGCCGGCGCGCGTCCGGATAGACCGCCCGGGTGGAGAACTCGGCGCCCGGCAGCAGCGTCGCCACCGTCGCGGAGCCGGCCAGCGCGGCCACGTCCTCGTCGGTCAGGTGGGTGCAGTGGTCGGCCGAGGCCGCCCCCAGCTCGACGGCCAGCCGCACGCCCGGACCGTAGGTGAGCTGGTTGGCGTGCACCCGGGGCGTCAGCCCGCGCGCCACACCGGCGGTGAGGATCGCCCGCGCCTGGTCGCCGTCGAAGGCGCCCTTCTCGCAGAACACGTCCACCCAGCGGGCGTACGGGGCGCAGGCGTCCAGCATCGGGCCGGTGACCAGCCCGACGTAGCCGGCCGGGTCGTCGGCGAACTCCGGGGCCACCACGTGCGCGCCCAGGTAGGTGGTCTCCGGCGTGTACGCGGAGGCGATCCGCAGCGCCCTGGCCTCGTCCTCGACGGTGAGCCCGTACCCGGACTTGCACTCGATCAGCGTGGTGCCCTGCCGCAGCGCCTCGCGCACCAGCCGGGCCAGGTTGGCGTCCAGCTCGGCGTCGGCGGCGGCCCGGGTGGCGGCCACGGTGGTGCGGATGCCGCCCGCCGAGTAGGACTGCCCGGACATCCGGGCGTTGAACTCGGCGGTGCGGTCGCCCGCGAACACCAGGTGGGCGTGCGAGTCGACGAAACCGGGCAGCAGGGCGCGGCCCGCCGCGTCGAACCGCTCGTCGGCGGCGGGCGCCTCGGCGGCCGGGCCGACCCAGGCGACGGTGTCGCCGTCGATCACCACCGCCGCGTCGGTGAGCAGGCCCAGCGGCCCGCTCCCGTGCCCGGGGTCGTTGGTGACCAGCGTGCCGATGCCGGTGATCAGCGTGCTCGGAATGCTCGGGGAGGTCACGTCATACCTTTCGGGGAGCCGGTGTCTCAGCAAGTCAGGGCGTCGATCGAGGACTTCAGCGCGCCCGGCACATCCGGCACCAGCTGGTGCACGCCGTCGCGCACCACGTGCCGCCCGCCGACCACCACGTGCCGCACGTCCGCCGCCGAGGCCGCGAACACCGCGATCTCCGCGCCGAGCCGGGGCGCGGGTCCGGCGGTGCGCACCGAGTCCAGCCCGATCACGGTGAAGTCGGCCAGCGCCCCGGCCTCGATCCGCCCCGCCTCGGGCCAGCCGAGCGAGGCGTGCCCGTCCTCCGAGCCGGCCCGCAGCAGCGCGTTCGCCGTCCAGTGGCCGCGGGTGCGGGTGCGCAGCCGCTCGTCCAGCTCCAGCGCCCTGGCCTCCTCGAACGGGTCGACGACGGCGTGGCTGTCGCTGCCGAGGGTGATCGGGCAGCCGCCGGAGGCCAGCTGCCGGGCCGGGCCGATGCCGTCGGCGAGGTCCCGCTCGGTGGTGGGGCACATGCAGACGGTGGTGGAGGAGTCGGTGAGCAGCTTGACGTCCTCCTCGGTGAGGTGGGTGGCGTGCACGGCCGAGGTGCGCGGGCCGAGCGCGCCGTGGTCGGCGAGCAGCCGGGTCGGGGTGACGCCGTGCGCGGTCAGGCAGGCGTCGTTCTCGGCGGTCTGCTCGGACAGGTGGACGTGCAGCGGCGCCCGGCGCATCGCCGCCCAGTGGGCGACGGTGCCGAGCTGCTCGGCGGGCACGGCGCGCACCGAGTGGACGGCGGCGCCGATCCGGGCGTGCTCGCGCTCGCGCAGCGCCCCGGCCCGTTCGGCCCAGGCGTCGGCGTCGCCGTCGCTGAACCGGAGCTGCGGCTTGGTCGGCTCGGCGCCGAAGCCGGAGGACAGGTAGCAGGTGTCGAGCAGGGTGATCCGGATGCCGGCCCGGGCGGCGGCCTCGATCAGCGCCTCGCCCATCGCGTTGGGGTCGTCGTAGCGGACGCCGCCGGGCGCGTGGTGCAGGTAGTGGAACTCGCCGACGGCGGTGATCCCGGCGAGCGCCATCTCCGCGTAGGCGGCGGTGGCGAGCGCCAGGTAGCGGTCCGGGTCGAGCGCGCCGGCGAACCGGTACATGGTGTCGCGCCAGGTCCAGAAGGTGCCGGAGCCGACCTGGACGTGGCCGCGCAGCGCCCGGTGGAAGGCGTGCGAGTGCGCGTTGGCCTGGCCCGGCAGCAGCAGGCCCGCCAGCCGGACGGCGCCGGGCGGGCAGGGGCCGCTGTTCGGCTGCACCTTGGCGATCTTGCCGCCGGCGCCGGTGTTGATCAGGACGTCCTGCTCCACCACCGGTCCGTTGACGTGCGGCAGCCAGGCGTACTGCGCCCAGAAGGTCGTCGATTGCGCGCCCGCGGCACGGCCTACTGACACGCCAGGTCCTCCAGTACGTCGGCGAGGGCGGCGACGCCGGCCAGGCAGTCGGCCGTCTCGGCGTGCTCCGCCGGGGAGTGCGAGACGCCGCTCGGGTTCCGCACGAACAGCATGGCGGCCGGCACGGCGGATGCCAGGATTCCGGCGTCGTGTCCCGCGCCGGTGGGCAGCACGGGGGCGCCGCCCGGGCCCTCCTTCCCGCCGATGACCCGCGCGAGGCGGTCGCGCAGCGGGCCGTCGAAGTCCACCACCGGGGTGTAGGACTCGCGGGTCAGCTCGACCCGGACGCCGTCGCGCTCGCCGCGCTCGGCCGCGACCCGTTCGATCTCCTCGACCAGCGCGGCGAGGGTGGCCTCGTCGGCCGCCCGGGAGTCCAGCCAGCCGCGGACCAGGGAGGCGATCGCGTTGGTGCCGTTGGGCTCGACGGCGACCTTGCCGAAGGTGGCCAGCGCGCCCGCGAGCCGCGCCTTCTTGCGGGCGGCGAGCACGGTGGTGGCGTAGGTCAGCATCGGGTCGCGGCGGTCCTCGATCCGGGTGGTGCCGGCGTGGTTGGCCTCGCCGTGGAAGTCGAACCGCCAGCGGCCGTGCGGCCAGATCGCCGAGGCGACACCGACCGGCTGGTGCTCGGCCAGGTGGCGGCCCTGCTCGACGTGGAGTTCGACGAAGGCGCCGATCCGGGCCAGCCGCTCGTGGTCGGCGCCGATCGCGGTCGGGTCCTGGCCGGCCCGCTCCATCGCGTCGGGCAGCCGGACGCCGTCCGCGTCACGCAGGTCGTACGCGGCCTCCCGGCTCAGCACACCGGCGGTGAGGCGGGAGCCGATGCAGGCCACGCCGAACCGGGCGCCCTCCTCGTCGCCGAAGTTGACGATCGCCAGCGGCCGGCCGAACCGCGCGCCCCGGGCGCGCAGTTCGTCCAGCGCGGCGAAGGAGGACACCACCCCGAGCGGGCCGTCGAAGGCGCCGCCGTCGGGGACGGAGTCCAGGTGCGAGCCGGTCACGACGGCGCCGCCGGCGGCCGGATCGCCCAGCCACGCCCACTGGTTGCCGTTGCGGTCCAGCTCGTAGGCCAGGCCCCGGTCGCGGGCCTGCTGCTCGAACCAGGCGCGGCACTCGGCGTCGGCGGCGTTCCAGGCGTACCGGCGGTAGCCGCCGGACGCGGCGGAGCGGCCCACGGGGAGCAGCTCCGCCCACATCTCCTCGAAGGACGGCGTCACAGTTCACCCGTCGGGCTCTGCTCGGCCATGGGGACGCGCACGCCGCGCTCGTCCGCCACCTCGGCCGCCCGGTCGTAGCCGGCGTCGACGTGCCGGATGACGCCCATGCCGGGGTCGTTGGTGAGCACCCGGCGGATCTTCTCGCCGGCCAGCGCGGTGCCGTCGGCGACGGTGACCTGCCCGGCGTGGATCGAGCGGCCGATGCCGACGCCGCCGCCGTGGTGGATGGAGACCCAGGACGCGCCGGAGGCGACGTTGACCATGGCGTTGAGCAGCGGCCAGTCGGCGATCGCGTCGGAGCCGTCCAGCATCGCCTCGGTCTCCCGGTAGGGGGAGGCGACCGAGCCGCAGTCCAGGTGGTCGCGGCCGATCACGATCGGCGCGGACAGCTCGCCGCTCGCCACCATGTCGTTGAAGCGCTCGCCGGCCTTGTCGCGCTCGCCGTAGCCGAGCCAGCAGATCCGCGCGGGCAGGCCCTGGAAGTGCACCTTCTCCTGGGCCATCCTGATCCAGCGGTGCAGCGACTCGTTCTCCGGGAAGAGGTCGAGCACGGCCTTGTCGGTCTTGTGGATGTCCTGCGGGTCGCCGGAGAGCGCCGCCCAGCGGAACGGGCCCTTGCCCTCGCAGAACAGCGGGCGGATGTAGGCGGGCACGAAGCCGGGGAAGGCGAAGGCGCGGTCGTAGCCGGCCAGCTGGGCCTCGCCGCGGATCGAGTTGCCGTAGTCGAACACCTCGGCGCCGCGGTCCTGGAAGCCGACCATCGCCTCGACGTGCCGGGCCATCGACTCGCGGGCGCGCTGGGTGAACTCGGCGGGCTTCTCGGCGGCGTAGGTCGCCATGTCGTCGAACGCGACGCCGACCGGCAGGTAGGCCAGCGGGTCGTGGGCGCTGGTCTGGTCGGTGACGATGTCGATCGGCGCGTCCATCGCGAGCAGCCGCGGGACCAGCTCGGCGGCGTTGCCGAGCACGCCGATGGAGAGCGGCCGCCGCTGGTCGCGGGCGGCGGTGGCGAGCTCCAGGGCGTGCGGGAGGTCCTTGGCCTCGACGTCCAGGTAGCGGTGTTCGATCCGGCGGGCGATCCGGGACGGGTCGCAGTCGATACAGATCGCCACGCCGCCGTTCATGGTGACGGCCAGCGGCTGGGCGCCGCCCATGCCGCCGAGGCCGGCGGTGAGGGTGATCGTCCCCTCCAGCGTGCCCTGGAACCTCTTGTTGGCGACGGCGGCGAAGGTCTCGTAGGTGCCCTGCAGGATGCCCTGGGTGCCGATGTAGATCCACGACCCGGCGGTCATCTGCCCGTACATGGTGAGCCCGAGGCTCTCCAGCCGGCGGAACTCCTCCCAGTTGGCCCAGTCGCCGACCAGGTTGGAGTTGGCGATCAGCACGCGCGGCGCCCACTCGTGGGTCTGCATCACGCCGACCGGGCGGCCGGACTGCACCAGCATGGTCTCGTCCTGCTTGAGCCCTTCGAGCGTGCGCACCATGGCGTCGAACGAGCGCCAGTCCCGCGCCGCCTTCCCGGTGCCCCCGTACACGACCAGCTTCGACGGGTGCTCGGCCACCTCGGGGTCGAGGTTGTTCATCAGCATCCGCAGGGCCGCCTCCTGCTGCCATCCCCGCGCCGTCAGCCCCACCCCCCGCGCCGCCCGCACCTCACGCGGCCCGCTCACCTGCTGCACCATGTCCCGGCCTCCTTGCGGATGAATTCATTCATGCTCAACCCGGCTGAATATATCCAAACATTCAGCCCCCGGCCAGAGGCCGACCCGATCCGATCGGCACCCCGGCGACAGGCTCCCCCGCGCTACGCTGCCCCCGCCGAACCCCAACGGAGGGACACCATGCCGGAACTCCCCGTACACCCCGGCGCCCTCCGCACGGCAGCCGGCCGGCTCAGCCGCCTGACCGGCCTCGGCGTCGAGGTCATCGGCGGGACGCTGGTCCTCGCCCCGCCCCGCCGGGGCAGGCACGCGGGAACGGTCGAGCGGCTGCGGGCGCGGCTCGACGCGGGCCTGCCCGACGGGTTCGCCGCCTACCAGTGCTCGTCCCTCGGCATGCCGGGCGACCGGGACGACTACGCCACCCCCGATCTGGTGGTCCTGCCCGTCGACTGGGGCGGCGACGAGCACTGGCTCGCGGACCCGCACGAGGCGGCCCTCGCCGTGGAGGTGGTCCCCCGCTCCAAGGGCGCGCGGGACGTCACCGTGAAGAGCGACTGGTACGCGGCCGCGGAGGTCCGCGCGCTGCTCGTCCTCGATCCCCGGAACGGCACGTGGACGCTCCGCACCGATCCGTGCGACGGGGCCTACCGCGGCACCGTGCGGGGGCGGTACGGCGAGCCCGTGGTGCCGGCGGCGCCCCTCCCGGAGGGGCTGAGTACCGACGGGCTGCCGTTGTACGCGGGTTGAGGTGGTCGCGCTACGCCGCGGCGTCGTCGTCCCAGTGGATGCCGATCTCCTCCAGCCAGCGGCGGTCGGCGGCGTCGGGGACGGGGACGCGGGGCGGGCGGGGGATCTCCTGGACGGGGCCGAGGCCGTAGCGGTCGGCGGCCGCGGCGGCGCGGGCGTCGGGTTCGATCACGCCGACGTGGACGACGGTCTCGTCGCCCGGGTCGAGGACGGTGAGTTCGGGGTCGGGCAGACGGCGCAGGGTGACGCGGCGTCCGCAGGTCGGGCAGGACCACTCGTCGGCTCCGGAGGCGAGCCGGCCGACGAACTTCATCTCGTGGATCACGCGCATGGCGGCACCCCCTGACTGGAGTGATGCCCGCCCTGGGCGGATCGCCAACCTGCGGGTACGGTCGGCGGGGCCGGCGTTCGGGCCGGAGGCCAACGGGGAGGAGCGGCATGGACCGCGAGTGGGGTGTCGAGGAGAGCGTCGGCGTGGCGGCGGAGCCGGCGGTGGTCTACCGCGCCGTCAGCGAGGTGCGGCGGATGGGCGAGTGGAGTCCCGAATGCCGGGCGGTGTGGGCGCGCCGGGGGCCGCTGCGGGCCGGTGACCGGTTCGTCGGCTTCAACCGCCGGGGCCTGTTCGTCTGGTTCACCACCTGCCGGGTGACGACGGCCGAGCCGGGGCGCGAGTTCGCCTTCCGGGTGGACTCGTTCGGGCTGCCGATCGCCGAGTGGGGCTACCGGTTCGCGTCCGACGGGGACGGCGGCACGACCCTCACCGAGTACTGGCGGGACCTGCGGACCGGGCGGGGCGCGCCGGTCGCCGAGCTGCTCGGCAAGGTGTTCACCGGGGTGCCCCCGCAGCGGCGGGCGGCGGCCAACCGGGCCGGCATGCGGGCGACCCTGGAGCGGATCCGGCGGGCGCTCGCGGTCTGACCGCGCGCTACTCCAGGAACAGGCCGCGGGCCGCCGCCGACTGCTCGATGGCCTCCAGCCGGGCCTCGGCGCCGGGGAGTTCGTCACACATGGTCTGCAGCAGCACCCGGCCGAGCATCATCGGGGCGCAGGCGGTGTCGAAGACCAGTCCGGTGCCGACGGCGGCCGGCAGCATCAGGTCGGAGAGCTTGGCGACCGGCGCGAAGACGCTGTCGGCCACCGTGATGACGGTCAGTCCGCAGTCGCGGGCCACCGCCAGGGCGTCCATCAGCTCGCGCGGGTAGCGCGGCAGGGCGAAGCAGAGCAGGACGCCCGCGCCCGCCGCCGCGGCCTGTTCCAGGCGGTCGGCGAGCATGCTGCCGCCCTCGTCGAGCAGCCGGATGTCCGGGTGCACCTTGGCGGCGAAGTACGCGAAGCCGCGCGCCTGCGCGGAGGCGGCGCGCAGGCCGAGCACGGGCAGCGGCCGGGAGGCGGCGAGCAGGCGGGCGGCACGGGTGATCGGCTCGGGGTCGGCGAGCAGCTCGGCGAGGTGGCGCAGGTGCTCGATCTCGGCGAGGACGGCCTGCTGGTGCTCGTTGCGGACGGCGTCGGCCGGGGTCTCGGGGGCGGCGGGCTCGCCGGCGCCGAGTTCGCGCAGCTGCTTGCGCAGCGCCGGGTAGCCGTCGTAGCCGAGGGCGACCGCGAACCGGGTCACCGAGGGCTGGCTGACGCCGGCGAGTTCGGCGACCTCGACGCTGGAGAGGAACGGCGCCTCGGTGGCGTGCCGCACCAGCGAGTGCGCGATCCGCCGCTGGGTGGGGGTGAGCCGGTGGCCTTCGAAGAGCTGGAGCAACCGGGCGGAGGGACCGACCGGGCCGGCGTCGTCGGTGGCGGTCATGGCGGTACCTCCGGATGCGAGCTGTTCGGATGACTGTGCAGCAGCGGGCGGCCGCTGGCAAAGACGTCTCGTACGACGGGACGCCGGCTGAGACGTCCGCCACGCGGGCCCCGCGCGGGGCGCCGACGGCCTCGGGGTGACCCTGAAATCCCCCTGAGACCGCCCTGATTCCCGGCGAAGTGGTGGACCCGCCCGGTCCGGTGGGCGCAGGCTGGTGTCCATGGACACTCGCCAGGACGGCCTGCGGCGCGATCTGGAAGCGACGCTGGAGGCCCGCAAGGAGCTCGGCAAGGAGTACGAGTCGGAGCTCCTCGACTCCTTCCTCTCCCGGCTCGACGCCCGGTTGGACGCCCGGGTGGAGCGCCGGGTCAGCGAGCGGCTCGGCCCGGCCGACGGGTACGGCCACGCGGCCGGCGCCGACCGCCCCTACGGCGGCCCGCACGGCCACGGTCACGGGCGCCGGGGCGGCCGTTCGGGGGTCCGGCTGCCGATCGTCTCCATGGCGCTGGGCATCCCGCTGTCCGGCATCGCCGCCGGCGCCGGCGGGGTCTGGGGCCTGCTGGTGTGCTGGGGCGGCATCGTCGGCGTCAACATCTCGTCCGTACTGACCGATCGGGTCGAGGAGAAGCGCCGCGCGGCGGCCGCGCGGAGCGAGTGGGACTGACACGGTGTCCTGAGCCACCGCCATCCGTCCCACCCGCTCCACCCGCTCCGCACGCTCCGTCCAGCCGTCCGGCCGTCAGGCCAGCGGCCCGGTGACCCGCTCGACCGCCCGCACCAGATCGCCGGAGGCGACCAGCGCGGCCGCGGCCTCCAGGTCGGGCGACAGGAAGCGGTCGCGCCCGGCGCCCTCCACCCCGGCGGCGCGGGCGGCGT
>NZ_BAAAKJ010000061.1:0-5486 GCF_039527695.1 Kitasatospora putterlickiae | reverse complement strand
CCCTCCACCCCCGCGGCGCGGGCGGCGGCGAGCGCGGCGGCGGTGGCCGGGGCGAGGCCGCCGCTGGCGCCGGCCTGCCGGCGGATCTCCAGGGCGCGCGCGGCGGCGGTGAGTTCGACGGCGAGGATCCGGCCGAGGTTCTCCACCGCCTGGCGCAGCTTGCGGGCGGCGGACCAGCCCATCGAGACGTGGTCCTCCTGCATGGCCGAGGAGGGGATCGAGTCCACCGAGGCCGGCACGGCGAGCCGCTTGTTCTCGCTGACCAGCGCCGCCTGGGTGTACTGGGCGATCATCAGACCGGAGTCCACGCCCGGGTCGTCGGCCAGGAAGGCCGGCAGGCCGTGCGAGCGGGCCTTGTCGAGCAGCCGGTCGGTGCGGCGCTCGGAGATCGAGCCGAGGTCGGCGGCGGCGATGGCGAGGAAGTCCAGCACGTAGGCGACCGGGGCGCCGTGGAAGTTGCCGTTGGACTCCACCCGGCCGTCCGGCAGCACCACCGGGTTGTCGACCGAGGCGGCCAGTTCGCGGGAGGCGACCAGTCGGGCGTGCGCGAGGGTGTCGCGCCCGGCGCCGGCCACCTGCGGGGCGCAGCGGATCGAGTAGGCGTCCTGGACGCGCGGGGCGTCGTCCTGGTGGTGGCCGGTCAGGCCGGAGTCCTTGAGCACGGCCAGCATGTTGGCGGCGGACAGCGCCTGGCCGGGGTGCGGGCGGATCGGGGCGTGCAGCTCGGGGGCGAGCACCTTGTCGGTGCCGAGCAGCGCCTCCAGGCTCATCGCGGCGGTGATGTCGGCGGTGGTGAACAGGCGCTGGAGGTCGGCGACGGCCATCACCAGCATGCCGAGCATGCCGTCGGTGCCGTTGATGAGGGCGAGGCCCTCCTTCTCCAGCAGTTCGACGGGCTCGATGCCGGCGGCGGCGAGCAGCTCGCCGGCGGGCTTCTCGACGCCGTCGGGGCCGGTCGCCACGCCCTCGCCCATCAGGGCGAGCGCGCAGTGCGAGAGCGGCGCGAGGTCGCCGGAGCAGCCGAGCGAGCCGAACTCGCGGACCACCGGGGTGATCCCGGCGTTGAGGATCGCGGCCATGGTCTCGGCGACCAGCGGGCGCACGCCGGTGCGGCCGCTGGCGAGGGTCTTCATCCGCAGGAAGATCAGCGCGCGGACCACCTCGCGCTCGACCGCCGGGCCCATCCCGGCGGCGTGCGAGCGGACCAGCGAGCGCTGCAGCTGGGCGCGCAGCTCGGGGCTGATGTGCCGCACGGCGAGGGCGCCGAAGCCGGTGGACACGCCGTAGACGGGGCGCGGTTCGGCCGCGAGGGCGTCGATCCGGGCGCGCGAGGCCGCCATCTCGGCGAGCGCGTCGGGGCCGATCTCGACCCGGGCGTTCCCCCGGGCGACGGCCAGCACGTCCTCGGCGCTGACGTCGGCCTTGCCGACCTGGACGAGCGGCGCGTGGGGGGCCGCAGCACTGTGCATATCCATATGCATCATCTCACCAGGTGAATGAAGATATGACAACCATGGAACCGTCACAGCATGGCGCTACCTTGCCCTCATGACCAAGGTGCCCGAGAGCCGCCGAACCGAGCGCGCCGCCGTGAACGCCGTCCGCTCCCTGCTGGAACGCGCCGGCCACATCGTGAATGAGATCGACGGATCCAACGACTTCGGCGAGGACCTCTACGTCACCTTCGCGCATCACGACCGCCGGATGCCCTACAGCATCGCCATTCAGGTGAAGGGCGGGCGCTCGTTCCGCCGCCGCCGGGGCTTCTCGGTTCCGGTCGGGTCGCACACCGACGAGTGGCGCGACAGCAACATTCCGGTGATCTGCGTCGTACACGACCCCGACGATGACGCCCTGTACTGGGCCAACGCAACCCAACAGCTCCGGTCCGCCCGGACCGGAGGCCGGGAACTTCGCACCATCCGCATACCGGCGGACGCAGCCCTGACGGACGACACCGTCGAGTCCGCCGTCCGCCAGTGGCAGCACTACGTCCGCAACTCCCGCGGTCTACACGCTTTCCTCTCCGATCTCACCGGACAAAGCTTCGACCTGGGCGACTACCTCTCGTACTTCGTCAACGAGCACGGCGAAGAGGCGGTGTTCCAGCAGCGCGCGGGCGAAGTGTACGCCATGCTCTGGCACCGCGACCTCGACTGGGAGCCCCACCGCGTACACCCGAACGACCTTGGCTCGCTGCGCAGCCTGATCACGCCGGAGATCCTCGCCCGCATCGCCCCGACGGCGAGCCCGGACCTCCTCGCGCAGGCCTTGGCTCACCCGATGATGGAGATGCCCCTGATGGGCACGATCATCATCGACGAGGCCGAGCGCTCGTGGCTCACTGCCTGCTTCCGGGCCAGCGACTGGGTACGAGGCCTGGCCGCCACCCGGGTCTGACCCGAATTTTCGAATACTCCGCCCGGTGGCGCACGCTGTGGGGAGGCGGACGGCGAGGCGCCGGGCGTGGCGGAGCGAGAGGTGGACCAGGCGATGACGCGGGCGACGGCACGGCGGCGGGTGCTCCGGCTGCGCGGGGACGGGCGCAGCACCCGGCCGGACGCGCTGGCCGCCGAGGAACCGCTGGAGATCCGGCTCGGCGGCGAGCCGCTCACCGTCACCATGCGCACCCCCGGCCAGGACTTCGACCTGGTGGCCGGCTTCCTGGTCGGCGAGGGGCTCGTGCACGCGGCCGAGGACCTCGCGGCGCTGCGCTACTGCGCCGGCACCGACGAGAACGGCGCCAACACCTACAACGTGGTCGACGCGACGCCGCGCGGCGGCGCCCGGGCGCTGCCGCTCTCCGCCCACCGCAACCTGCTCACCACCAGCGCCTGCGGCCTGTGCGGCCGGGACACCGTGGACGCCGTGCGCACCCATGTGCGCCACCCGGTCGGCGAGGACCCGCTGACCGTTCCGCCTTCCCTGCTGTACGGACTGCCGGACCGGCTGCGCGCCGCCCAGCGGACCTTCGACTCCACCGGCGGCCTGCACGCGGCCGGCCTGTTCGACGGCCGCAGCGGCGAGCTGCTCTGCGCCCGCGAGGACGTCGGGCGGCACAACGCGGTGGACAAGGTGGTCGGCTGGGCGCTGCGCGAGGACCGGCTGCCGCTGACCGGGCACGTGCTGCTGGTCAGCGGCCGGGCCTCGTTCGAGCTGACCCAGAAGGCCGCGCTGGCCGGGGTGCCGCTGCTGGCCGCGGTCTCGGCGCCGTCCTCCCTGGCCGTGGACCTCGCCGAGGAGCTGGGCCTGACCCTGGTCGGCTTCCTGCGCGGCGAGGGCGCCAACGTCTACACCCGCCCCGACCGGATCGGCTGACCGCCCCGCCTCACCTCAGCTCCGCCTCGACCAGGTCCGCCGCGCGCGCCGTGCCGCCCTCGGCCCGGACCCCGGCGCGCAGCCCGGCGAGGCGTGCGGCCACCGCCGGGTCGCCGGTCACCTCCAGCAGCGCGGCGCGCAGCGCTTCGGCGGTGGCGTCCTCGGTGTCCAGCCGCCGGGCCACGCCGAGCCCCACCAGCGAGTCCGCGTTGGCGAACTGGTCGACGGCCTGCGGCACCGCGATCATCGGCACCCCGTGGTACAGGCCCTCACTCGCGCCGCCGGTGCCGGCGTGGGTGACGAAGGCGTCGGCCTGCTCCAGCACGTCGAACTGCGGCACCCAGCGGTGCACCTCGACGTTGGCCGGCACCTCGCCCAGCGCGGCGAGGTCGGTGGTCCGGCCGATCTGCAGGACCACGTGCCAGCCGGGCAGACCGCCGAAGGCCCCCAGGCACTCCCGGTAGAAGGCGGGCCGGTCGGTGAAGGCCGAGCCGAGCGAGACCAGCAGCACCCGCTCCGCGTCGGCGGGCCGCTGCCAGCGACCCTGGTGCGAGCGGTCGCCGAAGCACTGGCCGACGAAGGTGATCCGCTCGGGGTCGACCCGGTCGGCGTTGGGCTGCAAGGCCTTCGGGATCAGCGCGAGCGCGCGGTCCGGGCGGTTCTTGAACCGCTCGACGTCCCGCTCGGCGGCACCGGTCCGGGCCAGCCAGTCGCCGAACCGCCGGTAGTGCTCGGGGCCGCCGGGGCCGGTGCGGAGCGTCTCGAAGAACTCGGCCATGTCCTGCTCGATGCCCTCCCAGCCGACCATGGTGGGCGAGAGCTGGACCACCGGTACGCCGTTGGCCTCGGCCACCGCCCGCGCGGCGAAGGCGCCGATGTCGTAGAGCACGAGGTCGGGCCGGTCCTCGGCGAAGAGCTTCTGGAGGACGGGGGTCATGGCGAGGGCGTCGTCGAGGAAGACGTCCTGGACGGCGACCGGGTCCTCGGGCCAGCCCGAGGAGTCGCCGGTGTCCGGCAGCGCCGTCGGGTACGGGACGAGGGTGGCACCGGTGGCGGCGACGGTCCCGGCGAAGGAGGGGTCGTTGACGTAGCTGACCCGGTGGCCCCGGGCGACGAGCTCGGTGATCAGGGCGAGGCTCGGGTTGACGTGGCCGTGCGCCGGGATGGAGACCATGGCGAGGTGGGCGGCGGAGCGGGGCATCCGGGTGTTTCCTTCCCGAGGTACGAGACGAGACGGTTCGTCTCGCTGACGTTCCACAAGAATGCACCCATCGGGCCCTTCCGTCAAGACGATACGGATCGTCTCGTCAGCTCATAGGATGGCGTCCATGGCCAGACAGCAGAACGCCCCCGACCCCAGCCGCCGCAGCGAGCAGAGCCGCACCGCGATCCTCACCGCCGCGGCGGGGCTCGTCGCCGAGATCGGCTTCGGCAAGGTCACCATCGAGAAGATCGCCGCCCGGGCCGGCGTCGGCAAGCAGACCATCTACCGCTGGTGGCCGTCCAAGGGCGCCGTCGTGTTCGACGCCTTCCTCGCCGCCAACGAGAACGCCTCCGGCGGCCTCGCCCTGCCCGACACCGGCGACCTCGGCGCGGACCTGCGCACCGTCCTGCGGCTCACCGCCCTTGAACTCGACGACCCCGCCTTCGACCGGACCGGACGCGCCCTGACCGCCGAGGTCCTCACCGACCCCGACCTGCTGCGCGAGTACCGCCAGCGGCTCCTGGACCCGCTGCTGGAGGTCACCCGCGACCGTCTGCGCGCCGCCCGGGACGCCGGACAGCTGCGGGCGGACGCGGACCTCGACCTCGCCGTCGAACTCCTCTACGGCCCGCTGTACTACCGCTGGCTGCACGGGCTCGGCCCGCTCGACGCCGGCTACGCGGACCAGGTGGTCGCGGCGGTGCTCGGCGCACTCGGCGGCTGAGCCCGGACGAGGGCTCAGGACCGGCGGCGGCGCAGCACCAGCACCACGGCGATGACCAGCACGATCACCACCAGCACCGCGACGGCGCCGATGACCAGTCCGAGGAACCTGCCCAGGCCCTTCTTCTTCTTTTTCTTCTTCTTGGACTTGTCCTTGTCCTTGGACGTGTCCGCGGACGCGGCCAGCCGCACGGTGTCGTGCCGGTCCGCCGCCGCCCCGGCCCCGGCTCCGGCCCCGGCC
>NZ_BAAAKJ010000060.1:898-6901 GCF_039527695.1 Kitasatospora putterlickiae | reverse complement strand
GCTGGACGGCCTGGGCGCCGAACCGGCCACCCTGGTCCACCCCCGGGCGCTGATCGCCCCGGACACCGTGCTCGGCCCGGGCTGCCTGGTGATGGGCGGCGCCTACGTGTCCAGCGGTGTCCGGCTCGGCGCGCACAGCCAGGTCCACTACAACGCGACGGTCGGGCACGACACGGTGTTCGGCGAGCGGGTGTCGGTCTATCCGGGCGGGAACGTCTCGGGCGCCGTGCTGCTGGCGGACGGCGCCACCGTCGGCTCCAACGCCGTGGTCCTCCAGGGCCTCAAGGTCGGCGAGGACGCCTTCGTGGGCGCGGCCGCCGTGGTCACCAGGGACGTGCCGCCCGGCGAGGTGATGGTCGGCTCCCCGGCCCGCCCGCTGCGCGACGGCTGAGAAGGCGTCGGCCCCGCCCGCACCCGGATAGGGTGCGGGCCATGGCCATTCCCGAGTTCCTCGCCGACCTCCGCGCCGTGGTCGGCCCCCGCATGCTCTGGCTCAGCGCCGTCGTCGCGGTCGTCCTGGACGACGACGGCCGGGTGCTGCTCGTGCAGCGCGCCGACGACGGTAGCTGGGCGCCGCCCGGCGGCATCCTCGANNAGCAGCCCGCCGACGGCGCCGTCCGCGAGTGTCTGGAGGAGACCGGCGTCGTCGCCGTCCCGGAGCGGCTGGTGTCCGTCACCGTCTCGCCGGAGATCACCTACCCCAACGGCGACATGACGCAGTACCTGGAGGTCGTCTTCCACTGCCGCCCGGTGGGCGGCGAGGTCCGGGTGGACGAGGACGAGACGCTCGCCGTCGGCTGGTACGCCCTGGACGAGCTGCCGCCGATGGGGAAGAACGAACTCGGCTGGATCCACCGGGCGGTGGCCGGCCACGCCGAGGCCGCCTTCCAGTGGAGCGGCGCCCTGCTGCCCTGACCGCGAGTGGGGCCTAGAGGCCGCGGAACCACTCCGCCGTCCGCTCCAGGCCCTCGCGCAGCGGCACCGGCCGGACGTCCGGGAACAGCTCGCGCAGCCGCGCGTTGTCGGCCTGCGAGTCCCGGACGTCGCCGGGCCGCGGGTCGACGTGCGTGACCTCGACGGGGCGGCCGAGGACCGACTCCAGCTCGCCGATCAGCTCCAGCAGCGAGGTGCGGGTGCCGAAGGCCAGGTTCACCGGGTCGGCGTGCACCACCCGGCGCAGCACCGCGTCGGTGATCACCTGGGTGACGGTGCCGACGAAGGTGAAGTCCCGGCTCTGCCCGCCGTCCCCGTGCACGGTGACCGGCCGCCCGGCCAGCGCGGCGTCGAGGAAGGCCGGGACGACGGCCGCGTAGGCGTGCCCGGCGGGCTGCAGCGGGCCGAAGACGTTGAAGAACCGCAGCGGCAGCACGCCCAGCCCGTAGCAGTGGTGGTAGGCCGCCAGGTAGGACTCGGTGGCGAGCTTGCTGACCGCGTAGGGGCTCATCGGCGCGGTGCGCATGGTCTCCCGTTTGGGCAGCTCGCGGTTGGCGCCGTAGACCGAGGAGGAGGACGCGGCGGCCACGTACAGGCCGCCGGCGCGGCGGGCCGCCTCCAGCACCTCCAGGGTGCCGGTGGCGTTGGCGTGGTGGCTGGCGAGCGGGTCGGCCACCGAGCGGGGCACGGAGGGCAGCGCGGCGAGGTGGACCACGGCGTCGGCGCCGGTGAAGGCCTCGTCCAGCAGCGCCGGGTCCAGGATGGTGCCCTCGTGGAGCACGGCGCCGGTGCCGGCCAGGTTGGCCTTCCGCCCGGTGGAGAGGTTGTCCACGACCCGGACCTGGTCCACCTCGGGCCGGGCGAGCAGGGCCCGGACCAGGTTGGCCCCGATGAATCCGGCTCCGCCGGTGACGACCACGCGCATGGCTGAGGATCCCCCCTCGCGACCGGACGGCCCTCGGCCGGTCCTGTGCCGATGGTAGCCGCGCGGTCACCCGGGGTGGGCTGGAACCCCGAGAACGGCCGGAAGCGGCCACGAACGCGGGGCCGGGGGTCAGCCCTTGGGCTGGCGGTACGCCTCCTCGGCGGCGTCCAGCACCGCCGCGAGGTCGCCGCCGGCCGTGGCCGTGGCGACCGCGGCCACCGCGCCCTCGACGAACGGGGCGTTGGCGAACCGGACCGGGAACGGCAGGCCGTGCTCGTCGGCGTCGGCGAGCAGTGCCCGGACGGTGGTCACCGCGCCGCCGAGGTCGGCCAGCACGACCACGCCGTGGCCCTGGTCGACCCGGCGGGTGGCGGCGGCGACCAGGACGGCGCTGATCCCGGGACCGTCCAGCAGGTCCCCGCCGGTCGCGGCCACCGGGGTGGGGGAGTCGTCACCGGTGAGCGCGAGCGCGAGGGAGCGCACGGCGTTGGCGAGTTCCTGGCTGTGCGAGACCAGGACGACGCCGACCCGGCCGTGCGCGGGCGGCCGGCCCGGGGTGGTCCGGGGCCGCGGGTCCGGGGCGGGCGGGGTGCGGGGCGCCGGAGGGTGGGCCGAGGGGGCCTCGGAGATGGGGATGACATCGGCGCGGGTGCCGTCCCGGCGGCTCATCGGCTGCTCCTCGGGGCGCTGGGTGGGGGATTGGCGGGGGACCGGCGGGGCTGGGTGGTGCTGGGAGGGGGTACCGGGCCCGGTGGGGGCTCCCCACACTCTGGCAGCAAGCCCGCCGCCCGCCCGCGCGGGACACGCGCCGGACGGCCCGGGCCGGGGCCGCTGACGGCCCGTCGGTCCCGGCCGGGGGAGTCCTTCCGATCCCGCTGACCGGGGCCGTGCGGGTGACTAGGCTGGGGCCGTTCAGGCCGTCGGGAGGAGAGAGCAGCAGTGGTAGCCAACAGCGGGACCGGCGTGGAGCCGGCGGGAGCGGTGGGGCTCGGCGCGAACGGGAAGCCGAAGGTGGACTTCACCGGGGCGACCTGGCTCTGCAGCAGCCAGGGCGTGGGCGATGTCCAGATCGCCTTCGTGGACGGCTACATCGGCATGCGGGACGGCCGTCAGGAGGACGGTCCGGTCCTGGTGTTCACGCCCGCGGAGTGGCGGGCCTTCGTGCTCGGCGCGCGGGACGGCGAGTTCGACCTCACCTGACGGGATCCGGAGGTCTGTCCTCCGATCCGCCGGGAGGCCGGCCCGACCACCGGGCCGGCCTCCCGGCCGTCCGGACGCGCCACGGGGCCGACCGGGAAGGGGTTCGAGCCCCTCCCGGGGTCCGAAGGTCTCCGGTGGTCATCGTTCCGATCACATTTGAGCGTGCCCAGTCATAATTTCTGTTGACTGCTGGACATGACGCAGCTCAGAGTATGAACACAGGCAGACGCCGTGCCCACCGCCCCCACGCGGCCAGACACGGCGCCTGCTGTGCGACCCGGCAGCGCTGCCGAGTCTCCTCCCAGTCATCCCCTGCGCACCGGGGTGCGTCGGCCGGTCCCGGCCCACGAGGGGCCGGCAGTCGCCGGGAGGATGGCGCCGGACCCGAGAGCGACTCGGATCGCGGTGCCGTTGCTCGGGACCCGCACGCCCCCACGCGGCGGCGTCCCGAGCAGATCCGCGGGAGCGACGGGCCGGGGCCCCGCGGACCTTGCTTGTGATGCATGGAACTGTTGGCTTGTGTGCTGTGCGGTGTGCGACGTCGAAGCTGGGTGCTCGGCGGATCGGCACGACGGTGTGCACAGTGAGGGAAACGCGTGTAGGGCCGCGTTGCGACATGCCGTCCCCCCGAAGGGTGAAACCCAGAACGGCTGTCGTGCTGAACCGAACGTAGCCCGGACGGTTGCTCAGAGTCAACATTGGTCTCTGAGCGTGGATCTCCGTCCGGTGCCCCACCCACCCCGCGAGCGTGGTGTGCCGGGCACGTACGATGTTCCCATGTCTTTTCTCCGCCGTCGCTCCGGTCAGCCCACCGGCCCGGACTTCGACGTGCTCGCCATGGACCCGGGTGACTGGCCCGGCGACTTCGGCGCGGCCATGATGACCGGCCCGGACGGCTCCTGCCAGGGGATTTTCCTGCGCTACGACCTGTTCGGCGGCAGAGGCCCGGCGATGTTCATCGGCAACCTCCCCGAGGGTTCGCCGGCCCGGGACACCGGCGACAGCGTGCCCTTCGAGGTGCGTCAACTGCTCGCCGCCCTGGGCGACGAGGAACCGGTCGAGTTCGTCTCGGCGGAGGACTTCCCGGTGATGCTCGGGGACGACCTGCTGATCGTGAAGAAGGTCAAGGTCAGCGAGGGCCGGGTCTTCTGTGCCCAGTTCGGCCGGAGTGACGGCGTGCAGGTCACCATCGCCTCCTGGGACCGACCGATTTCGGACGACCTCTACCAGTTGCTCAAGCCGCTGCCCGCGGACATGTTCCAGCAGGGCTGACCGGGCGCCGGAACCGTGCCCCGGAAGGCAGGGTTCCGCTTCCCCTTCCGGTACTCGGGGCGCTCCCGTCACCCGGCTCGTCCCCGGTCCTGGACGCTGCTTGACGGCTTCGATCACGGCTTCGTAAAGTCGCGGACATGTCGTGCCGTCTCCCGCTGCTGACCCGTCGCAGCTACCTCGACCTGCGGCGCACCGCCAGCGCGGCGTGTCCGGGTCACTGAGGGGGATTCGTCCCCGAGGCGGCGGGCGGCCGGCCGAGTGGTCGGCGCCGGTCCGGAGGCGGGATTTCCGCTGAACCCGGGTTCCGGGGGCGGGAGTTCCGCCGACCTCCGGGGTCGCCTGCCGGTACCGCGCGCCCGTCCCGGCGTGTCGAGGAGTCAGAGCCCACGCTGCCGCCCGGAGGCACCTGCCCCATGAGCACCATCGCTGCCGACCAGCCGTCCGCCGCCCCGTCACCCGCCCCGTCCCCCGTCGAGGCCGCCCTCGCCGGGCTGCCCCGGGTCGTCGACCTGCTGGCCGCCCGGGCCGAGGAGCACGACCGCGACGCGACCTTCCCCTACCAGGGCATCGAGGCCGTGCACGAGGCCGGACTGCTCACCCTGACCGTCGACCGGCGGTACGGCGGCCCCGGCGGAACGCTCGCCGACACCGTCCAGGTACTGGCCCAACTCGGGCGCGGGGACGCCTCGGTGGCCGTGGTCACCGCGTTCACCCTGCTCCAGCACGCCGAGCAGGCGCGGACGGCGAACTGGCCGACGGCCGGCTACCGGCGGCTGCTCAACGAGTCCCGGCGCGGCCCGGCCCTGGTCAACACCCTGCGGGTGGAGCCCGGCGGCCGCAGCGGCGAACCGCCGGCCACGGTGGCCCGGTGGGACGGCACCGACTGGCGGCTGACCGGCCGCAAGACGTACTGCACCGGTGCCGAGGCGCTCGCCTGGATGGCGGTGACCGCCCGGACCGACGAACCGGAGCCCCGGACCGGGACGTTCCTGGTGCGCGGTGAGAGCGAGGGCCTGGAGGTCGACCCGACCTGGGACCAGCTCGGCCTGCGGGCCAGTGCCAGCCATGACGTGGTGCTGGACGAGGTGCGGGTGCCCGCCGAGCTCGCACTCGGCCTGAACCCGTCGAAGGGGGGCGCCGGAAAGGGCGCGTCCGGCTCCGCCGCGCGCTCCGGCGGCGCCGCCGCCCAGGACGCCGCGCGGGCCGTCCCGGCGGCCGAACTGGCCCGGGCCTGGCACGATCTGGCGCTCTCCGCGGTGGCCGTCGGGGTCGCCCGCTCGGCCCAGGACTGGCTGGTCCGGTTCCTGCACCAGCGAACTCCGGCCAATCTCACCGAGCCGCTCGGCAGCCTGCCCCGGTACCGTGCCGCGCTGGGCGAGATCGAGGCCCAGCTGATCGGCGCCGAGGAACTGGTCCACGGGCTGGCCCCCCGGGTGGACCGGGCCGAGCCGGACGCGGTCGCCCGGACCGGCCCGGCCCACCTGCTGGCCTGCCGGGCGGCGATATCCGCCGTCCAGCAGGCCGTCTCGCTCACCGGCAACCCGGGGCTGAGCCGCCGTCACCCGCTGGAGCGCTACCTGCGGGACGTGCTCAGCAGCCGGGTGCACCTGGCCCCCGACGAGGCCGTGCTGGAGGCCGCGGGCCGGGCCGCCCTGGGCCGCGGCGCCCGGCCC
>NZ_BAAAKJ010000060.1:0-852 GCF_039527695.1 Kitasatospora putterlickiae | reverse complement strand
GGGCCAGCGCGGCGTCGTCGTACAGCCGGCGGATCATGATCCGCTGCTCCTCGCCGGCGCCCGGCACGTCGTACAGCCGGATCTCGCGCATCAGCACCAGCACCAGGTTCACCAGGAACGCGTCCCGGGCCAGCGTGCCGCCGCTCTGGGCGAGTTGGCTGATCTGCCGGCGGGCCGCGGTGTCCCCGGACAGCACGCTCCAGAGCACCGCGAGGTCGTAGCCGGGCAGGTACCAGCCGGCCTGTTCCCAGTCGACCAGCACCGGGCCGGACGGCGCCAGCAGCATGTTGCTGAGCAGCGCGTCGCCGTGGCAGAGCTGGAGCGGGGCGTTCCCGAGGCCGTGCAGCAGACCGCGCAGGTCCCCGGCGTCCCGGTCGGTGAGCTGACCCACCGAGTGGTAGCGGGCGATCTCCAACTGGTAGTCCAGCCGGGGCTGGAACACGTCGGTCGGCGGCCGCCACAGGTTGAGCGTGCGGACGGCGGTGAGCAGCGCCCGCACCTCGCCCGGCGTGGGCGCGTTGGCGGGGTGGCGCTCCCGCGCGGCCGGGCGGCCGGGCACCCGCTCCATGACCAGCACGCAGCGGTCGTGGTCGGCCGCCACCAGCCGGGGCAGCCGTACCGGCGGGCGGTGCCGGACGAAGGCCCGGTAGACGGCGACCTCGTGGTGGAAGTCGGCCACCAGCTGCTCGAAGTACTCGCTCCGGACCGCCTGCGGGGCGAGGCACTTGGCGACCACCGGCGCCCGGCCGATGGTGCCCGCCACCAGGATGTGGCGGCTCCCCTCGCGCAGCACCTGGCGCGGGGTGAACGCGGGACATATCCGCGAGACGCCGGCGAGCGCGGCCCCGACGG
>NZ_BAAAKJ010000059.1:12215-13838 GCF_039527695.1 Kitasatospora putterlickiae | reverse complement strand
CCCAGCGCGGCGAGCCGCACCTCCTGGTCCCGCTCCAGCACCGCGGCCGCCTGCTCGTCGCTGATGGTGAGCGGGGGCAGCAGCCGCAGCACGGCGTCGTGCCGGCCACCGAGTTCGACGATCAGCCCGCGCGCCAGGCACGCCTCCCGCACCCGGACGGCGAGTTCGGGGTCGGCCGGCCGCGCGCCGCAGGCGTCCGGTTCCGCCGCCGGGTCGACGAGCTCCACGCCGATCATCAGCCCGCGCCCGCGCACGTCGCCGATCACCGGCAGTTCCCCGGCCAGCGCCCGTAGCCGTTCGGTCATCCGCGCGCCGACCGCCGCCGCGCGTTCGGCCAGCCCGTTGGCGGCGACGTAGCGCAGGGTGGCGGCGCCGGCCGCCATGGCGAGGGTGTTGCCGCGGAAGGTGCCGGTGTGCGCGCCGGGCCGCCAGCCGTCGTACTCCTCGCGGTAGACGACGACGGCGAGCGGCAGGCTGCCGCCGATCGCCTTGGAGAGCACCATCGCGTCCGGCACGATCCCGCTGTGCTCGACGGCCCACATCGCCCCGGTGCGGCCGACGCCGGTCTGCACCTCGTCGACGATGAGCGGGATGCGGCGCTCGGCGGTGATCCGCCGCATCGCGCGCAGCCAGTCGTCGGGCGCGGGGACGACGCCGCCCTCGCCCTGGACGGCCTCCAGGATCATCGCGGCGGGCGGGACGACGCCGCCGGACGGGTCGTCGAGCAGCCGCTCGACGTAGGTGGCGGACAGCGCGGCGCCGTTCTCCCCGCCGACGCCGAACGGGCAGCGGTAGCCGTAGGGGTAGGGCAGCCGGACCACCTCGCCGCCGCCGGGCAGCGGCTCCTTGACGGAGACGTTGCCGGTGAGCGCGAGGGCGCCGGCGGTCATCCCGTGGTAGGCGCCGGTGAAGGCGAGGGCGCCGGAGCGGCCGGTGGCCGTCTGCGTCAGCTTGAGCGCGGCCTCGACGGCGTCCGTCCCGGCGGGGCCGCAGAAGTGCACGCGCGCGCCGTCGGCGAAGGCGGGCGGCAGGCTCTCGAACAGGGCGGTGGTGAAGTCGTCCTTCTCGGCGGTGGCGAGGTCGAGCAGGTGGAGCGGGGCGCCGCTGTCGAGGGTGCGGCGGATCGCCTCCAGCACGACGGGGTGGTTGTGGCCGAGCGCGAGGGTGCCGGCGCCGGAGAGGCAGTCGAGGTAGCGGCGGCCGTCGGCGCCCTCGACGGTCATGCCGTTGGCGCGCACCGGGACGATGGGGAACGAGCGCGCGTAGGTGCGGGCGGCGGACTCACGGACGCGCTGGCGCCGCAGGACGGCGGCGCCCGGAGCGGTGGCGGCCTGGGCGGTGGAGGCCTGGGCGGCGGTGGCCTGGGTTGGCACGGGGACGGTCGGACCGGTGGCGGGCTCAGCGGCGAGCGTCAAGGCGGACTCCCAAGAAATTAGGTGAGGCTAACCTTACTTCCCAGGCCCCCTCGGGATCCGTCGAGGGCCGCCGGAACCACCCGTGTGGGTGACAGCGGGCCCGTTTCCCCAACGAGCGGGCCGCCCGGAGGTCACGCCCCGGCCCTCCCCTTCGGTCCACCCGGGCGCGCGCTACCCTCACCCCATGCCGCCCTCCCCGACCCCGCCG
>NZ_BAAAKJ010000059.1:6929-12132 GCF_039527695.1 Kitasatospora putterlickiae | reverse complement strand
GCCTGGACCGACCAGCCCCACCCCTTCACCGAGGCGCACGCCGCCGAACTGGCCCGCACCCGCGACTTCTTCGCCGTCCGCGCCGCCGACTGGGACGCCAGGTTCCCCGACGACGGCCCGCGCTACGCCGCCGCCGTCGCCGAACTCGCGCCGCGCCCGGGCGACTCGGTGCTCGACGCGGGCTGCGGCACCGGCCGCGCCCTGCCGCCGCTGCGCGCGGCGGTCGGCCCCGAGGGCCGGGTGCTCGGCGCCGACGTGACCCCGGAGATGCTGCACGAGGCCGCCACCCGCCACCCCGGCGCCGCCGACCTGCTGCTCGCCGACTGCGCCCGGCTCCCGCTGCCCGACGGCACCTTGGACGCCGTCTTCGCCGCCGGCCTGCTCTCCCATCTGCCCGACCCGGCCCGCGCCCTCGGCGAACTCGCCCGGGTGGCGCGCCCCGGCGCCCGGCTCGCGCTGTTCCACCCCGTGGGCCGCGCCGCCCTCGCCGCCCGCCACGGCCGCGCCGTCACCCCGGACGACCTGCGGGCCGAACCCAACCTCCGCCCCCTGCTCGCCGCCGCCGGCTGGCGCCTCACCTCCTACACAGACGTCGACGACCGCTACCTCGCCCTCGCCGAGCGGACCTAGGCCCGCGACGGGCCAGGCCGGGCCGGCCCGGGCGAGACGGACGAACCGGGACAGCCGGACGCGCCGATCGGCCATGATCACCGGCATGGCAGACTCGGAGCCCTCCGCACCCCCACCGGGTGCCCGACGAGAGGAAGCGGCATGGCACTCTTCGGCAACGCCCACCGGGTCGACAACGGCGAGGCCCAGAAGGAGTTCGCCCGGCTGTTCGGCGAGGGCGAGCAGGTCCAGGCCGCCTTCCAGCTGATGCGCGACTCCTTCCTGTTCACCGACCGCCGGCTCATCCTCATCGACAAGCAGGGCATCACCGGCAAGAAGACCGAGTACCACTCGATCCCCTACCGCTCCATCACGCACTTCGCGGTGGAGACCGCCGGGAGTTTCGACCTGGACGCCGAGCTGAAGATCTGGGTGTCCGGCGCGGCGCTGCCGATCTCCAAGAACTTCACCAAGGGCGTGGACATCTACGAGGTGCAGGCCCTGCTCACCCAGTTCGTCACCCGCTGACCCCTCGGCCTCAAGAGCCGCACGGTTCGCGGGAGTTCCCGCCACCGCCCGTCCAGCGGTAGCAGAGCTCGGGCCGGCCGACCGCGCCGTACCGGGGTTCGCGGGAGGCGAGGCCGGAGTCGACCAGGTGCTCCAGGTAGCGGCGGGCGGTGATCCGGGAGACCCCGGCCGCCGTGCCCGCCGCGCCGGCGGACAGTCCGGTGCGGGCCTCGCGCAGCACGCCGGCGACGGCGTCCAGGGTCGGCGCGGACAACCCCTTGGGCAGGGCGGTCCGTTCGGGTGAGCGGAGCAGCGCGAACGCCTGGTCGACCTCGTCCTGCCCGGTGGCCGGACCGGTCCGGGTGAAGGTGTCCCGGTAGCGGGCGTAGCGTTCCAGCCGGTCGTGCAGCGCGGCGGCGGCGAACGGTTTCAGCAGGTACTGCACGACGCCCGCGGAGACGGCCCGGCGGACCATCGCGAGGTCGCGGGCGGAGGTGACGGCGATGACGTCGGTGGTGTGCCCGGCGGCGCGCAGCGTGCCGCAGAGCTGGAGGCCGTGTCCGTCGGGCAGGTAGAGGTCGAGCAGCAGCAGGTCGACGGGGCGCCCGGCGGCGCGCTCGCGTTCCAGGAAGCGCAGCGCCTGTGCGCAGCCGTGCACGGTGCCGGCGGTGCGGAAGCCCGGTTCGCGTTCGACGTAGAGGGCGTGGGCGGCGGCGGCCACCGGGTCGTCCTCGACGACCAGGACGGCGATGTCGGGGCGCCCCGGCTCCGGCGGCGCGGCGCTCACGGGGTCACCGCCACACGTTCGCCGCGCCCGGACCCGTGCCCGCGCTCGTTCTCCCCCAGGCCCTCGCGCGTCGGCCGGTCGAGCGGCAGGCGCACGGTGAGGACGGCGCCGCGTTCCCGGCCGACCTCGACGGTGCCGCCGTTGCGCCGGGCGGCCTGCGCGACGAGCGCGAGCCCGAGTCCGCGCCCGTGCCCGCGTCCGCCCTCGTCACCGTGCCCGCCCCGCTTGGTGCTCCAGCCGCGCCGGAACACGTCCTCCACCGCGCCCGGGGCGATACCGGCGCCGGTGTCGGCGACCCGCAGCAGCAGGTGCCCGCCGTCGATCCGGGCGGTGACGGTGACCTCCGGCGGCCCGGGGTCGGCGGCCGCGCCGGCGATGGCGGCGTCCACGGCGTTGTCGATCAGGTTGCCGAGGACGGTGATGAGGTCGCGTGCGCTCAGGTGGGGCGGCAGCACGCCGTCGTCGATGGAGCTGTCCGGGGTGAGCGTCAACTCCACGCCCCGCTCGGCCGCCTGGGCGGCCTTGCCGAGCAGCAGGGCGGCCAGCACCGGCTCGCCGACGGCGGCCACCACCCGGTCGGTGAGCCGCTGGGCGAGGGCGAGTTCGGCGGTCGCGAACTCCACCGCCTCGCGGTGGCGGCCGAGTTCGATCAGCGAGACGACGGCGTGCAGCCGGTTGGCGGCCTCGTGCGCCTGCGCGCCGAGCGCCTCGGTGAAGCCGCGCACCGAGTCCAGTTCGCCGCTCAGCGACTGGAGTTCGGTGTGGTCGCGCAGGGTGAGGACGCGGCCGAGCCCGCTGCCGATGGTGGAGGTGTTGAGCACCACCACGCGCTCGGCCGTCAGGTGCACCTCGTCGCGGACGGGTCCGGCCCCCGAGACGGCGGCCACCAGCGCCGCCGGAAGGCCCAGCCCGGCGACCGGCCGCCCCTCCACCTCCCCGTCCAGGCCGAGGAGTTCACGCGCGGCGTCGTTGCAGAGCACCACCCGGCGGTCGCGGTCGAGCAGCACCAGTCCCTCCCGGACGGCGTGCAGGGTGGCCTGGTGGTACTCGTAGAGGTGGCTGAGTTCGGCCGGCCCCATGCCGTGGGTGTGCCGCCGCAGCCGGGAGTTGGCGAGGTAGGTGCCGATCCCGCCGAGGGCGAGCGCGCCCACCGCGACGCCGGCCAGGGCGAGCAGCGGCCCGCGCAGCCGCTCGGAGATGGACTGCACCGTGATGCCGGAGCTGACCAGGGCGACCACCCGGTGCCGTTCGTCCAGCACCGGGGTGACCACCCGCACCGACGGGCCGAGCGTGCCGGTGTACGTCTCGCTGCGGGTCCGTCCGGCGAGCGCCCAGTCGATGTGGCCGAGGAAGGTCCGCCCGATCTGCTCGGGCAGCGGGTGGGTCCAGCGGACGCCGCCGGTGTCCATCACGGTGACGAAGGAGACCCCGGTGTCGGCCCGCACCCGCTCCGCGTACGGCTGGAGCACGGCCGTCGGGTCGGGCGCGGTGACGGCGGCGAGCACGTCCGGGGAGTCGGCGACGGCGCGGGCGACGGCGGTGACCTGGCGGCGGGCGGCGTCCTCGGCGCGGCCGGCGGTGAACAGGTACGCGAGCACCGCCCCGCCGGCCACCACCGCGGCGACGATGACCACCTGGACGAGGAAGAGCTGTCCGGCCAGGCTGCGCACCAGCCGGCGCGGCGGGGGGAGGGTTCGCGCGGACATGCCAGTCAGTGTGCACCACGGCCCCGTCGGCGCCGACCGGGGGCGGGACGGGACCGCGGGCGTGAACTCTATGAACGCAAGCGTGACCCGCGTCACGCCGGCCCGCATAGTCGGAGCGGCCCACCACCCGGGGCCGCCAGGACAGCACGGCCGCGTCCCCCCACGCAGGCGCGCCGTGCGCGCACAGCACGGCGAAGGAGCCGCGGATGTCGATCACCGGAACGGCGGCGGGAGCGGGCCCCGCCGCGAAGGACCGCACCCACTACCTCTACCTCGCGGTGATCGCGGCGGTCGTCGCGGGCGTCGTGGTGGGCCTGGCCGCACCGGGCTTCGCGGTGGAGCTGAAGCCGGTCGGCACGGGCTTCGTCAATCTCATCAAGATGATGATCAGCCCGGTCATCTTCTGCACCATCGTGCTCGGCATCGGCTCGGTGACCAAGGCCGCCAAGGTCGGCCGGGTCGGCGGCCTGGCGCTGGGCTACTTCCTCACCATGTCGACCGTCGCCCTCGGCATCGGCCTGCTGGTCGGCAACCTGCTGGAACCCGGCGGCGGCCTCCACCTGACCGCCGCGCTCGCCAAGTCCGGCCACGCCCAGGCCTCCGCCGGAGCCGCGCAGTCCACCACCGACTTCCTGCTCGGCATGATCCCGACCTCCCTGCTCTCCGCGCTCACCGAGGGCAAGGTGCTGCAGACCCTGCTGGTCGCGCTGCTGGTCGGCTTCGCCCTGCAGGCGATGGGCCCGGCCGGCGCGCCCGTGCTGCGCGGCGTCGAGCACGTGCAGCGGCTGGTCTTCCGGGTGATGGCGATGATCATGTGGGTGGCTCCGGTCGGCGCGTTCGGCGCGATGGCGGCGGTGGTCGGCGCCACCGGCACGGCCGCGCTGAAGAGCCTCGCCGTCATCATGGTCGGCTTCTACCTGACCTGCGCGCTGTTCGTGGTCGTGGTGCTCGGCACGCTGCTGCGCCTGGTCGCGGGCGTCAGCATCCTCACCCTGCTGCGTTACCTCGGCCGCGAGTTCCTGCTGATCCTCTCCACCTCCTCCTCGGAGAGCGCGCTGCCCCGGCTGATCGCCAAGATGGAGCACCTCGGCGTCAGCCGCCCGGTGGTCGGCATCACCGTCCCGACCGGTTACAGCTTCAACCTGGACGGAACCGCGATCTACCTCACCATGGCCTCGATCTTCATCTCGGAGGCGCTGGACAAGCCGATGTCGGTCGGCGAGCAGCTGTCGCTGCTGGTCTTCATGGTGATCGCCAGCAAGGGCGCGGCCGGGGTCACCGGCGCCGGGCTGGCCACCCTGGCGGGCGGGCTTCAGTCGCACAAGCCGGCGCTGGTGGACGGCGTCGGGCTGATCGTGGGCATCGACCGCTTCATGTCCGAGGCCCGGGCGCTGACCAACTTCGCGGGCAACGCCGTCGCCACCGTGCTGATCGGGCAGTGGACCGGGGAGTTCGACCGTGAGCGGGCCCGGCTGGTGCTGGCGGGCGCGGTGCCGTTCGACGAGCGGACGCTGCTGGACGCCCACACCCACGGCGCCCACGACGCCCCGGCGCCCGACACCGGGGCCGCCGTCCCGGCGCCGGTTCCGGCGGC
>NZ_BAAAKJ010000059.1:6026-6921 GCF_039527695.1 Kitasatospora putterlickiae | reverse complement strand
CCCTGACTCCCCCGGTCCGGCGCCCCGCCCAACCCCCCGGAAAAGGCGCCGGACCGGGGGTTCCGCGTTCCCCCGCCGCCCCCTCACCGCGCTCTCGACGCGCTCCCACCGCCCTCTCGACGGCTCTCATCGCGCTCCTCAGACCTCCTCGGACCCGCTGACCGCCCAGCTCAGGCCGGTCGCCGGGTCCTCCAGCGCGAGATGCAGATGCCGCAGCCGGTCCGCCGGGTCCTCCCAGGTGAAGCAGCGCATCCGCGCGACCAGCGCCTCCACCTCCGCCCGCTCCGTCCACCGTGACCGCCGGGCCCCGCTCATCGCCGTCAGCATCCGCCACAGCGCCAGCCGCCCGTGCGCCGCGCCGTGCGCCCGGTCCGCGACGCCCGCCTGCACCAGCGCCGGCCAGGCGAGCGCGAACGGCAGGTACCCGCCGGTGACCAGCCGCCCGGGCGCGAGTTGCGCGGCCGCGTGCGGCGCCGGTCCCCGCACGCAGACCGCCCGGGCCCACCCGGCCAGCTCCGCGAGCGCCCGGGTGGTCTCCTGTCCGGGCAGCCGGGCGCCGGGTTCGGGCAGTTCCACGGGGGCCAGGCCCTCCCGGCTGGCCGGCAGCGTCAGCAGCGCGCTGCGCGAGCCGCCGTCGCGCAGGTACTCCCGCACCGGCGTGCCCTCGCCCCGGCCCGCCGCCTCCCACCGCTCCAGCAGCAGCGGGACGCCCTCCTCGTCCGGCTCGGCGTCCCGGGAGAGGTCCTCGCCGAGCAGTACCCGGGTCTGCGCGACCAGCCGCCGTACCGGGGGCGGGCCGAGCAGCGGGGCGAGCCGTCGCCAGCAGTGCCGGGTCGCCAGCACCTCCCAGAGCGGCCCGGCGTCATGGTCGGCGACTCCGGCGGCGGTGCCGGGG
>NZ_BAAAKJ010000059.1:0-6002 GCF_039527695.1 Kitasatospora putterlickiae | reverse complement strand
CGCGGCGTACGCGATCAGGTGGCCGACCGGTGCGGTCGCGCCGGCGGCCCGACGCTCCGCGCCGGTGCCCACCGGGCCGCCGTCCACGGAGTCACCATCCGCCGCGCCGCAGTCCGTCTCGCGCCTGCCCGTCGCGCGGCTGTCCGCCGGACCGCCGACCGCGGGCCCGAACGCGACGGCGGCGGCGCGGGCCTGCCGGTAGGCGCCCAGCAGTTCGATCCAACGGCCCTCGTCCGCCAGGGAGCGGAGCCGATGCTCCTCGTACGTGATCACGATTCAGCGTACGGGCGGGACGGCGCGCGAGCTGACGATCCGTCAGCCCGGCGCGTCGGAACCGCCCCCGGCCCCGGCCCCGGCCCCGTCGGCCGTCTCGCGCTCCCGTTCGAGAACGGTCCGCAGCCGCTCCAGCGCCCGCCGCCGGGTGAGGGCCAGGGTGGAGCGGTGCACTCCGAGCAGGGCCGCGGCCTCCTCCAGCCCGTACCCGTCGAGGTCGACCAGCAGGACGGCGCGCGCCTGCTTGGCCGTCAGACAGCCCAGCAGCCGCACGACCTCCCAGTGCGCCTGCAGCTCGGCCTGCCCGCCCGCCTCGCCGCCGTCGAGCACCTCGAAGTCCTCCAGCGCCTCGAACGGCACCAGCCGGCGGCGGTCACGGCGCCAGTCGTCGCGCACCACGTTGACCATCGCGGTGAACGCGTAGGCGTAGGGCCGGGGATGGACGAGGAAACGGGCGGGCCGCCGGGCGATGCGCAGATACGCCTCGTGGACGACGTCCCCCGCGCCGAACGGACTTCCGAGCAGGCGCGCCGCCGCCCGGTGCAGCCTGGGCAGCAGTTCCGTGAACACCCGGTCGAACTCCGCCGATTCGGCCCCGGAACAGCGGTCCGGATCCCCTTCGCCCCGACAACCCGGCGCGCTCGCCATGCCGCCCCCTCGGAACTCGGCACCCCGCAGCCCGGTCGGCGGCCACCGACCGGAACCCCCACGACGCGGCTTCCGTCATGGTTCGCGGTCCTCCTGCCCGCTGCGATTCCCGGTGATGCGTCGTCGCCGCACCCTCCTGACCAGCGCGCACGGCCGCTCACACGCCCGTACGAACGCGCACGCGAACACTCGCACGCCCACCGCGAACACCCGCGCGAACAGCGCGCGCCCGCGTGTGCGCTCAGGCGCGCGGCGTCAGCCGCACCCGCATCGGGCTCCGCACCTGGAGCGTGATGCCCTGGCCGAGCCGCACCCCGCGGTCGATCGCCTCCAGGTCGAACTCCCGCAGCAGCGCGCCCAGCGCCAGCACGGACTCCAGCATCGAGAAGTGCTGTCCGATGCAGGCCCGCGGCCCGCCCCCGAACGGGTACCAGGCGTACCGGTGGCGCCCCTTCTCCCGCTCGGGCAGGAAGCGGTCGGGGTCGAAGCGGTCGGGGTCCTCCCAGTGGTCGGGGTGCCGGTGGGTCACCCAGGGCGCCAGGATCACCTGGGCGCCGGCCGGGATGACGTGCCCGTCGATCACCGACTCCTCCACCGAGCGGCGCCCCATCTGCGAGGCGGCCGGGTAGAGCCGCATGGCCTCCTTCAGCACCCGGGTCAGGTACGGCAGCGCCTCCAGGTCGGCGGCCGCCGGCTCCCGCCCGGCCAGCACCGCGTCCGCCTCCTCGCGCGCCAGCCGGCGCTGCTCGGGGTGCTTGGCCAGCAGGAACAGCGCGAAGGCGAGCGAGGTCGCCGTGGTCTCGTGCCCGGCGAGCAGGAAGATCAGCACCTGGTCGCGCAGCTCGTCCGGGTCGAGCCGCTCGCCGTCCTCGCCACGGGCCCGGGTCAGCAGCTCCAGCAGGTCGTCCGCGCCCTCCATGCCGTCCGCGCCCTGCATGCCGCGCGCACCGTCCGGCCCGTCCAGTGTGAGGACCCCGCCGGACCGTTCCGCCCGCCGGGCCCGCTCGGCGATGATCCGGTCGCAGACCGCGTACAGGTCACGCCGCGCCCCGGCGCCGCGCCGGTTGGACGGCGTCGGCCAGGATCGGGGCACCGGGACCGGCGCGAACCCGCGTTCGAGGACGAACTCCCCTATCACCGGGAAACTGCGGTGCACCACCTCCACCGCCTCCTCCACGTCCGAGCCGAACAGGATCCGGGACACCGTGCGCAGCGCGAAGCGCGACATCTCCCCGCCCAGGTCGACCACGCCGTCGGGCGCCGCCCGCCACCGTTCGGCCAGTGCCCGGCACTCCAGGACGACCGCCCGCGCGTAGCCGTCCACCCGGCGGCGGGTGAACAGCGGCTGGATCAGCCGGCGCTGGCGCTGGTAGTCGCCGTCCAGGCTGGTCAGCAGGCCGTTGCCGAGGCTGACCCGCAGTTCGTCGTAGAAGCTGTTGTCCTTGCGGAAGTTGGCGGCCTGGCTGCCGAGCACCTGGTGCGCGCCCTCCGGGGAGAACACGGCGTAGAACTCGGCGCGCAGTCCGGGCGGGCCGGCCACGAACCGGACGACGTCGCCGTAGTCGCGGCGGGCGTCGAGGTACGTCCGCAGCGGGCGCCTGGTCAGGTCGAGCAGCGAGCCCACCAGGGGGAGTCCGGGTGGGCCCGGTATCCGCCTGGCGGCTCCGGCGCCGGCGCGTGAGGCCGCGGTAACGGTTGCGGCAGCGACGGTGTGTGCCATGTCCCCTCCTCGGTCGTACCCCTGGTACCGCTCCCAACGTAACTGAGTGGTAATCAGAGCAGAAGGAGCGCACGGGGCGGCCCGGCAGTCGCCGGACAGCGCGCGCCTGGACCTTCGCGCCCCCTCTTCGTCCTCCATGCCGCCGCCCTCTCGGGCGAGGCAGGCGTCCTTGGCGGCCACCGCGCGGTAGCGGCCGACCCGCACGCGTTCGAGGGCGTCGTCGTTCGGGCGCTCCAGGACGGCCAACCGCTCGGCGGTGACCCGCGGCATGAACATGGGCGTACCTCCCCGGCCCGGCCGGTCGGTCGGTCGGTCGGTATGTGGACTGACGGCGCCACTCTCCCGCCCCGACAGGTCCGGGCGCGAACGGTTTTCCGGTCCGCACGCCCCCCGCACGCCCCCTGGGACCGCCCTCGCCTCTGCGATGGTTATAGCGATGATCAGACCGCATATGCGGCACTATGATCGGCATAAGGGCCGCAGACGCGGTCACGGACCCGCGCCCTTCCGGCGCGCCCAGGAGGGGAAGCGAAGGAATGACCATCCGCAGACTCACCGCCGTCGGCGCCACCGCCCTCGCCCTCGCCCTCGGCGCCACCGCCTGCGGCGGGGACGGCGGCACGGACGCCGGGAGCAGCCCGGCCGGCGGTGAGACCGGCTCCCCGAAGGCGTCCGGCCCGGTCACCGTGTTCGCGGCCGCCTCGCTCAAGGAGACCTTCACCGACCTCGGCAGGAAGTTCGAGGCCGCCAACCCCGGCACCAAGGTCACCTTCAACTTCGGCGGCAGCTCCGCCCTCGCCACCAGCATCAACTCCGGCGCCCCCGCCGACGTCTTCGCCGCCGCCAGCCCCGCCACCATGAAGACCGTCACCGACGCGGGCGGCGCCTCGGGCGAGCCCAGGACCTTCGTACGCAACACGCTCACCATCGCCGTCCCCAAGGGCAACCCCAAGCACGTCACCGGCCTCGCCGACCTGGCCGCCCCCGGCGTGAAGGTCGCGCTGTGCGCCAAGGAGGTGCCCTGCGGCGCCGCCGCGCTGACCGCCCTGAAGGCCGCGAACGTCAACCTCACCCCGGTCACCCTGGAACAGGACGTCAAGGGCGCGCTGACCAAGGTCGAACTGGGCGAGGTCGACGCCTCCCTGGTCTACCGCACCGATGTGCGGGCCGATGCCGGCAAGATCGACGGCGTGGACTTCCCCGAGGCGGCTCAGGCCGTGAACGACTACCCGATCGCCGCGCTGGCCAAGGCGCCGAACAAGGGCGGCGCCGCCGCCTTCGTCACCTACGTCCAGTCGCCCGAGGCGCGGCAGGTGCTGACCGCGGCGGGCTTCCAGACCCCGTGACCCGCCGCTCCCTCCCCCTCCCCCGGGCCCGCGGCCGGGCGCACGACCGCCCGCACGGCCGGCGCCGGGCGCACCGGGTGCCGGTCACCCTGCTGCTCCCGGCGCTGCTCGGCCTGGCGTTCCTGGTCCTCCCGCTGGTCGGGCTGCTGGTCCGGGCCCCGTGGAGCTCGCTCTCGGAGCAGCTCACCAGCCCGCAGGTGTGGGAGGCGCTGCGCCTGTCGCTGGTCTGCGCGACGGCGGCCACGGGCGTGTCGCTGGTGCTGGGGGTGCCGCTGGCCTGGCTGCTGGCACGCACCGAGCTGCCAGGCCGGCGGCTGATCCGGGCCCTG
Source organism: Kitasatospora putterlickiae (assembly GCF_039527695.1). Taxonomy (NCBI): domain Bacteria; kingdom Bacillati; phylum Actinomycetota; class Actinomycetes; order Kitasatosporales; family Streptomycetaceae; genus Kitasatospora; species Kitasatospora putterlickiae. Next base: position 1,686 of record NZ_BAAAKJ010000059.1, on the reverse strand, counting down.
GTGACACTGCCGCTGGTGCTGCCGCCGGTGGTCGGCGGGGTGGCGCTGCTGCTGGTGCTCGGCCGGCGCGGCATCGTCGGCTCCTGGCTGGACTCGGCGTTCGGGGTGACCCTGCCGTTCACCACCACGGGCGTGGTGATCGCCGAGGCGTTCGTCGCGATGCCGTTCCTGGTGATCAGCGTGGAGGGCGCGCTGCGCGCCGCCGACCCGCGCTACGAGGAGGCCGCGGCGACGCTGGGCGCCTCCCGGCTGACCGCCTTCCGCCGGGTGACGCTGCCGCTGATCGCCCCGGGCATCGGGGCCGGGGCGGTGCTGGCCTGGGCACGGGCGCTCGGCGAGTTCGGCGCGACGATCACCTTCGCGGGCAACTTCCCCGGCCGCACCCAGACCATGCCGCTCGCCGTCTACCTGGCGATGGAGTCGGCCCCGGAGGCGGCGATCGCGCTGTCCCTGGTGCTGCTGGTGGTGTCGATCGCGGTCCTGGCCGGGCTGCGCGAGCGCTGGATGTCCGCCCCGTGACGCCCCCCGCCGCCCCCTCCGCCGCCGCCGGTCTGGACGCCAGGCTGCGGGTCGAGCGTGCCGTGTTCACCCTGGACCTCGCGCTCACCGCCGCGCCCGGCGAGGTGGTCGCGCTGCTCGGACCGAACGGCGCCGGCAAGTCCACCGCCCTGCGCGCGCTGGCCGGCCTGCTCCCGCTCGGCGCGGGGCACCTGCGGCTGGACGGCCGCGTCCTGGAGGACCCGGCCCGGCGACTGCACACCCCCGCCGAGGAGCGCCCGGTCGGCGTGGTCTTCCAGGACTACCTGCTGTTCCCCCACCTGAGCGCGCTGGACAACGTGGCGTTCGGCCCGCGCTGCCGGGGCCGCTCCAAGCGCGAGGCGCGCGCCGAGGCGGCCGGCTGGCTGGAGCGGATGGGGCTGGCCGAGCACGCGGACGCCCGGCCGGGCCGGCTCTCCGGCGGCCAGGCGCAGCGGGTGGCGCTGGCCCGGGCGCTGGCCGTCCGGCCGCGGCTGCTGCTCCTGGACGAGCCGCTGGCCGCCCTGGACGCCCGCACCAGGCTCGATGTCCGGGCCCAGCTTCGGCGCCACCTCGCCGAGTTCGAGGCGGTCGCGGTGCTGGTGACGCACGACCCGCTGGACGCGATGGTGCTGGCCGACCGGCTGGTGGTGATCGAGGACGGGCACGAGGTGCAGTCCGGCGTCCCGGCAGAGATCGCACGCCGGCCGCGCACCGACTACATCGCCCGGCTGGTCGGCCTCAACCTCTACCGGGGCACCGCGGACGGGCACCGGGTGACCCTGCCGCAGGGGGCCGTGCTGACGACGGACGGGGAGCTGTCCGGGCCCGCGTTCGTCGCGTTCCCGCCGTCCGCCGTGACCCTGCACCGGGCGCGGCCGGAGGGCAGCGCGCGCAACGTCTGGGAGCTGACGGTGACCGGCCTGGACCTGCACGGCGACCAGGTGCGGGCCGACCTGGCGGGCGCCGTGCCGATGGCCGCCGACCTGACCCCGGCGGCCGCCGCGGAGCTGCGGCTCGCGCCCGGCGCGACGGTCTGGGCCGCCGTCAAGGCCGCCCAGACGCACGCCTACCCGGCCTGAGGCCCGGGCGGGCGCCCGCCGCTACGGCCGCCCGCCGCTAGATGATTGATGCCAAGGGCTCGCTGGCGCGCATGACATGAAGCGAGGG
>NZ_BAAAKJ010000058.1:3524-4533 GCF_039527695.1 Kitasatospora putterlickiae | reverse complement strand
GCCGGGGCCGGCCCCTGCCCGGGGTGGGCGGGGCCGGCCGCAGGGGTGGCGCGGCGGGTGCGGGTCAGTTCCAGGGGTTGGCGTTCTGGTCGTTGATGTACGTCCAGAAGCGCACGCCCTTCGGCAGGTTGCCGCTGGCCCAGAAGGTCCAGCCGCCGGGCTCCTCGTAGTTGACGCCGTAGCGGCCGTCGTGGAACTCGGCCTGCCGCCAGTTGCGCCCGAACTGCATGCGGCAGACGGTGTTGGCGGCCTCCGGGCCGGTCAGCTCGGTGCCCTTCACCGGGCGGCTGATCTCGACGGCGCCCAGGGCCCAGCCGTTGTAGAAGCCGATGGAGAGCCCGGACGGCGCGGGGCGGAGGTCCTTGTTGAGGCAGAGCACCGGCAGCGAGGTCCAGGCCGGGGTGTCGCCGTCGTACGCGTTGCTGGCGGTGCCCCCGGGGCCGCCGACCTGGACCGTGCCGCCCACACCGTAGTTGAGGACCTCCCAGGTCATGCCGAGGTGGTTGCCGGTGGTGGCGGCCTGGGCGGCCGGGGCGGCGGTCAGCGGGGCGAGGACCGCGACGGCGGTCGCGGCGACGGCGGCGAAGCGCTTGATCCGGTTCATGGTCTGTTCCTCCAGGGAACTGCGGGACGGGGGTGGTCGGAACGCCGCTCCCCTGCGGGGCCGGCACGCACCGACCCTCTCAACCGCGCGCACGGTTCTGGCATGATCTGGACATCGCTTCGTCACCAAACGCGACGGTCCGACAGCGGTGTGCAGGGCCCTGGGGAGGGGAAGCGCATGGAGTTCGCGATTCTGGGACCGCTGGAAGTCCGGACCGGTGTCGGCGACCGGGTCCGGCTGGGGGGCGTGCGCCAGGAACGGCTGCTCGCCGTCCTGCTGCTCAACGCGCCCGGCGCCGTCCCCGTGGCGCGTCTGGTGGACGCCGTCTGGGACGACCGGCCGCCGGCCACCGCCGACCACCAGGTCCGCAACCTGGCGGGGCTGCTGCGCCGCGGCTTCCAGAAG
>NZ_BAAAKJ010000058.1:2329-3446 GCF_039527695.1 Kitasatospora putterlickiae | reverse complement strand
CCGCCGCCGGGCAGCCGCCCGCCGCGGCGGCGGAGCTGCGCGAGGCCCTCGCGCTCTGGCGCGGGCCGGTGCTCGACGGACTGCCGGGCCGGTCGATCGCGGCGGGCGCCGTGCCGCTGGACGAACTCCGGCTCACCGCCTGGGAGGACTGCCTCGACCTGGAGGCCGCGCTCGGCCGGCACCGGGAGAGCGTCCCCGAACTCACCACGCTGGTCGCCGACCATCCGCTGCGGGAGCGGTTCGTCGGCCAGCTGATGCGGGCTCTGCACGCCTCCGGGCGCACCGCCGACGCCCTGACCGCGCACCGGCGGTTCACCACCCTGCTCGCGGAGGAGCTGGGCCTCGACCCGAGCCCGGAACTGCGGCGCCTGCACCTGGAGCTGCTCACCACCGAGGCGGCGGGCCGCGAGGAGGCGCCGCGTCCGGTGCGGGGCGGCGGTCCGCCGGGCGGACCGGAGCGCAGCGGAGCCGGCCACGGCGGACGGGACCGTGGCGCACCACCGCGCCCCGCCCAACTACCGCCCCCGACGGCCACGTTCACCGGGCGTGATGCGGAACTCGCCGCCCTCGACGCCTTCGCCGACGCCGCGACCACCGCGCCCGCGGACCCGCCCGCGGACCCGGCGACGAACCAGGCGAGGGACCAGGCCGGCGCCCCCGCCGCCCGGATCTGCGCCGTCTCCGGCAGCGCCGGGATCGGCAAGACCACCCTGGTCGTCCAGTGGGCGCACCGGCGCCGCGCGCACTTCCCCGGCGGCCAGCTCTACGCCGACCTGCACGGCTTCTCCGCCGAACCGCCGCTGCCGCCGCACGCCGTGCTGGCCCGCTTCCTGCGCGCCCTCGGGGTGCCCGGCGAGCAGGTGCCGAGCGTCCCCGAGGAGGCCGCCGCGCTCTACCGCTCGCTGCTGGCCGGCCAGCGGGTGCTGGTCGTGCTGGACAACGCGCGCAGCGCCGAGCAGGTCCGCCCGCTGCTGCCGGGCGCGCCGGAGTGCCTGACGGTGGTCACCAGCCGCTCCGGTCTGGCCGGGCTGACCGCCCGGGACGGCGCCCGCCCGCTGGCCCTCGACCTGATGCCGGCCCGGGACGCCGTCGCGCTGCTCGACCGCGTCATCGGCGG
>NZ_BAAAKJ010000058.1:0-2312 GCF_039527695.1 Kitasatospora putterlickiae | reverse complement strand
GTCGGCCGCCGAACTGGCCACCGTCTGCGGCCGGTTGCCGCTCGCCCTGGCCATCGCGGCCAGCCGCCTCGCCGAGCGGCCGGGCCGGACCGTCGCCGACCACGTCGCCGAACTGCGCGACACCGGCGACCGGCTCACCGCGCTGGCGATCGACGGCGACGCCACCTCCGCCGTCCGGGCCGCCCTGGACCTCTCCTACCGCGCCCTGCCGGCCACCGCCCGCACCCTGTTCAGGCTGCTCTCACTCGCCCCCGGCCCGCGCCTGTCGGCGGGGGGGNNNGGCGTGGCGGCGGCGGCCGCCGCGCTGTGCGGCGAGCGGGTCACCGTCGTGCGCCCGGTGCTGGAGCAGCTGACCAGCGCCCACCTGCTCACCCACCAGGGCGGGGACCGCTACCGGCTGCACGACCTGCTGCGCCTGTACGCCGCCGAGCGCGCCGCCGCCGAGACCGGCCGGGCGGTGCGCGCCGCCGCCCGTGAACGGCTCGGCAGCTGGTACCTGCACCACGCCGACGCCGCCGCCCGGCTGCTCACCCCGCACCGCCGGCGGATCCCGCTCCCCCCGCCCGGGCCCTGGTACGAGCCGCCCTCGTTCGGCACCGCCGCGGAGGCCCAGCGGTGGTGCGAGGGCGAGCACACCCATGTGCTGGGTGTGGTGCGCGCGGCCGCCGGGGACGGTCCGGACGATCTGGCCTGGCGGCTGCCGGTGGTCCTGTGGAGCTACTACTTCACCAGCCCGCACCTGGACGACCGGGAGGAGGCGGCCCGCCTCGCGGTGGCGGCGGCCGGGCGGGCCGGCGACCGGTACGGCGAGGGCCACGCCCGCGACGACCTCGCCACCGCGCTCGGCGCGCTCGGCCGGCACGACGAGACGCTCGCTGAACTCCGGCTCGCCCGCGCCCTGTTCGCGTCGATCGGGGACCGGGACGGTGAGGCCGACGTGATCGGCCACCTGGGCGACCACTGTCTCAGCACCGGCGCCTACGGCCAGGCGCGGCTGTACTTCCAGGGGGCGCTGGCCCTGCTCCGGGCACAGCCGGAGGAGCGCCGGGACGACTGGGCGATCCGGGTGTGCGAGACCAACATCGGCGTCACCGCGATGCTGGTGGGCCGCGGCCGGGAGGCGGAGGAGTACCTGCACCGCGCCCTGGACCGGCACCGTTCCACCGTGGACCCGGTACTGGAGGGCATCACCCTCTACCACCTGGGTGACCACCACCGCCGGCTGGACCACCCCGAGCAGGCGGCCGAGCGGCTGCGGCAGGCCCTCGCGGTGATCGACGGGACGACCGGCAACCCGCTCCTGCGCGCCGCCGTGCTGGCGGCGCTCGCCGAACTGGGCGAGGGCCGCCGCTCCTGACCGCCGGCGTCCGCCACCCGGGCGGGTGATCCGGGACGCGGGGCGGCACGGCGGACGGCGGGGCGGGACCGTGCGTGGTCGGATGGCCGGATGGCCGGTCGGCGGCGGGAGGAGGGGGACGGTGCGACGGCTCAGGACGGTGGCGGCGGTGGCGGCCGTCGTGGTGCTCGCCACGGCGGCGGTGGCGCCGGCCGAACCGCCCGACGGGGACGGGGCCGGGGACGGAACGCGGGCGGAGCGGTCGATCGGCGAGCCAGGCGCGCCGGGCGGATCCGGCGGGCTCGGGGCGATCGGCGCGCTGAGCGGGTTCGCGGGGCTCGGCGGCCTCGGCACGGGCCGGCTGCGGCTGCTCGCCGGGGTGCTGCGCCAGGACCGGCCCGGCAGCGGCTGGTACCTGGTCGGCGGGGCGCACCTGGTGCTCAACCTGGAGGTGGTCTCCGCCGATCACCAGCGGATCGTGCTGCGCTTCCCGCCGGCCCGTCGTGTGGTGTCCGTGCTCTGCGGGCCCGACGAGACGTACGCGCCGCTCGGCTACACCTGCGGCGCCTCGGTCTCGCTGGACGCGGTGACCGTCCGGCTCGGGCGGGGCGGGCGGCCCGCCGATCCGGTGGCGACGGCGGCCGGGCGGTACGCGAACTTCTGGCTGCTGGGCCTCGTCGAGCAGCGCTGAGCGCCGCCGGCCGGCGCCGGGGGCCTTGACGAAACGGTCCATCAAAAGGTGTTCTGTACCACGGAGTCAGACCGGCGAGGGCCGCGCGGTCCCGGTGGGGTATAGCCCGGGGCTGTACCCCCGGGTGACATCTCCCCCGCCGCCGGACGGGGCTCCTACGGTTTCCCGCAACCCCCACACCGTGACCGCGGGAGATCCCCCATGCTCCGACGACCCGCCAGGGCCGCGTGTGCCGGCCTGGCCACCGCCGCCCTCGCTCTGACCGCACTCCAGGGCACCGCCGGT